>NZ_MJXP01000048.1:0-7105 GCF_001762855.1 Campylobacter sp. BCW_6467
TAGTTGTTCATCTTTAGCATAAAGAAGCTTTTCTTCTAAAGAGCAATCAAAATTTAAAGGAAAAGGTTTTAAGGTATTTTTACTTAGAAATTTTTCCCAAAGTATAGAATTTTCTTTTTCTGAAAACTCCCAAAAATCATCTTTATTTTTATAAACATAGTCTTTATAATCTATAAAATTTACAAAATTGATATCTATATCTTTTTGTTTAGAAAGTATGCCTTGTATGTTTTCTTCTTCTGTGTTTTTTGGAATTTTGTTGTAATTAATAAGATAATAATTAAGTCTATCTTTGTTTAATTCTTGATTGTCAAGTTCATTTAAAAACTCTTTAGAATAATAATTTAAAAAGTAAGTATTTGCATATTCTTCTATATATTCTTTAAAACTTCTTTTATGAATTAATTTATCTTGATTAATGGGATAAGATTTTAAAGTATTATTTTTAGAATCTAAAGTATGATCATATCCTACAAAAAAATAAGAAAAATCCATAAAAGCATAATCAGCACTGATGCCTTTACAAAGATTTAAAAACATATTTTCAAGTTCTAAAATGATTTTATCTTCTTTGCTTAAATTTAATTCTTTTTGTATCTCATCTTGACTTTTTGGAGTAAAAGTATGATTGATTCTGTGATTATAATTGTTAATTAAATATTCTAAGCTTTCATCACTAAAATTAAAGCTTAGCTCAAGTGAAGAATTAAAATAAATATCATATTTATTAAAGCAGGGTGCTAAATTATCTTTTTCTATAAAAATATCAATTTGATTTTGAGAAAAATTTTCTCCTTTTTCATCCCAAAAAGGAAAATTAGGAGAAAGATTTTTAAGCATACCAATCTCTGCCAAATCATTTTTTTGATAATATCGATGTAAAATATATTTACTTTTATCCCTGCATAAACGATTATAAAATTGAGTATAATTTGAAGGTAAAAAATCAAGCCATTCATCATCGCCATGTAGATTTATGCCTTCAAATTGATCAACACTAAAATAAGCTTTAAACTCTTGCATAGCTTTTAAGGTATTTTCTAAATGCTTATTATAAAATTTGTCTTTATTGGCTTGTTTAAATTCAAACCAATCTTTGGCATTTAAACGCTCGCCTTTTAAGCTCCAAGCATTAAGATATTTTTCATCACTAAAAGTTTTAGTAGAAAAAAGATAAAAGCTTACTCGATTAGAGCTTAATGTTTGTTTCATTTAAAATCTTTTAAAGCATATAAAAAGTCTTTAATATCGCTTACTTGATCTTCTACCCAATCTTCTACCGTATAATCTTCATCACAATCGCTATCTTCATTATAATAATCTCCCCCTTCAAAGTCAGCAGGATCGTCATAAAGTTCCATTTCTATATGTTCTAATTCAAATTCCAAATCATTTATAAAATTTCGAAGATTTACGCCATTAAATTCACTTTTATCATATTCTAAAACAGCAATAAGATTAGGCGGCAAGGTAACTTTATATTTTACATCAACTTTTAAATTGCCATTTTCTACTAAATTTTTATATTCATAGCTTAAAATACTACTTATAAAAGCTCTTCGTTCGTATTTTTTTAAACCATATAAAGCATCTTTTAAATAATTATCATTTTCAAGATAGTATTTAAACACTTCTTGTATATATTCATCATCCAATAATTTTTTATTTTTCATTATCTTTCCTTATAATTTATTTTAGCAAAGTGAATTTCTATTCCCTCATTCACTTTCTTTAGCCTTTTTTATAGCATCGTTTAGTAATTTACAATATTTTTCTATATAGCTTTCATCTTTTTCGCACTCTTCACTATCCCAGTATATATTGTATTTTTTGTCAAGTTGAGCTGAAGTCATTGCTCCTGCATCTTTTAAAAGCTTTTTATTTCTAGATCCTTTTGCATTATCTAAAGGAGATGTTGGGGTGATAAAATTTACATTAGCTCCAAGTTCAATTAAAAGCTGTGTAAACCCTATAGGTTTCTGCTTCTTTTACAGCTTCAAATAAAAGGGTTTCATTGTATTCGCTTTTTGGATCAAGCAAGGTTTGCATATCTACATTAGCTCCTCCTTTAATAGCTAGTTCTAATAATTCATAATTATTTTGCATAACCCAAAAATGCATAGGAGTCCAACCAAAGCCATCTTTATGCACTTCAAATTTAGCTCCACGATTGACTAGATACTTAATGATTTGAGAATTTGGATTATCAGCATTGAGTATATAATCATAAATTAGGGCGTTTTGATAAATAATGGTATCTTCTACTTCTTCCATTAAGATGTATTTTTCATTAGCTTCTTTGATATATTTCATATCATGAAAAGCAAAGTTATATTTAGGATCTTTTAAACTTAATCCATACTCATCAAATAAATAATCTAAAATAGAAAAATCATTATTATTTTCTTCACAAGCATGTGCAGCTCTTATTATTAGATTAAAAGGATCAAATAAAGGAAAGTCTCCATCCTCATCTTTAATATTAAGCTCATAACAAGATATTTTTACAGGATAATCCTTTAAAATATCTTTTAGCTTAACTAAATCATTATTATCTATAATTTCAAGAACTAAATCTTCTAATTCATCTTTTTCTTGATAGCTCATAGCTTTGATATCTTCTAAGGTTTTCATTGTTTTTCCTTTAATTTTTTTGTATTTGTTTGTTTTTGTTTAATTCCTCTTCTATATTAGCAGGATTATTTAAATTTAATCTTTTTATGATAATTTTATTAGGTGCTGCTCATTTTATGTGATGTAGATACATTTCTTTAAATATTGTTTTTATGCTTCTGTGAGCATGTCTGTGGTAGATAAAACCACTTCTTGATCCTTTGTGTTTTTCATTGTCTTTCTTTAAATGGATGTAAAAAATTAAGTTTAGCCCAAGTGATTGCTAATTTTTCTGTAATCAATTTATAATTATTTTTATTATTTAGAGTAAAATTCATGTGTATTTGTTTTAAATCTTTATTTAAATTATAAAATATAAATTGAGAGTATTTTAACATTTCATCGCCACGACAAAAATGAATAAGATATTTACTAAATTTATACACTAAAGCTTAAATCATTTCTATCTTTACCGGTCCATTTAAAAATATCTTGCAAAAAATATATTTGTTTGTATTGAATATGGTTAAAATGTGTAAAATCCCAAAAACTAAATTGCAGTTTTAATTTAAAGGATCTAACTTGCGTTATTTTACGCATTTTTATCTCTAAGTTTTACCTAATAACCCAAGCTTATTATGGGTTATTAGTCTATCAAAATCATTTTTTAACTGCATATAAACGCATTTGTTTTTTTAATTCATCCCATTTATCAAAAGGTATAATTTCTCTTATCCATTCATCAGGATCGGTTTCATAGCGATAATCATCTTCACCATCTTCAGTCTTTCCAGCATATACAGCAGGTTCATCCCAAACCTCATTTTCCCATTGCTCCATATGTTTATCAAATCCATCTATTAAAGCTTCAACATCCCCATTGGCTTGATCTATTAAAATTTCAACAACAGGAGGCATTTTTTTATTAATAAAACTTAAATTCCATGCATTTAAAACAGATTGCAATATAACCATTCCATCTCCATAGGAAGTATCTAATAAACTTTCAGTTATGATATTTTCTTCCTTAAATTGTTTTAAAATACTTTCTTTATCATCAGTTAAATAAAACGGAATATCCATTTCGCTTTCATCTAATTTTTCTTCATACCTACCATGCTTTCTTTGCCAACTATCTTTAACATTATCAATCATTTTGGCTATATAGATATCATCATTATCGTAAGCTATATTAAAAGCTGTTTTACCATCATTATTACGGATAAAAGGATTGCAATCAATTAGCATTGCCACACCTCCTGCGCTACCTAGTCTTGCTGCATGGTGGAGTAGTGTATTGCCATTCTCATCTTGCATATTTGATAACTCTTCATCAACGAGTAAAATTTCAAGTGCTTTTATATCATTGTTTTCTAAAGCATTTAAAAAATAGCCAAAGTCTTTATTTCCCATGTTTTTCCTTAAAGGTAAATTTTTATTTAAATTTATTATTATAAATTCTTTAATTAGTTTAGTATTTATATCCTTAATTACTCCTTAGCCTTTTTATAGCCTCGTTTAAAAGTTTGGAACATTCATCACGATATTTACTTAATGGAGTTTTATTTAAAACTACTCCAGTAAAAATACCAACACCAGTTTCAGTCAAAGCTCTTACATTGGATTTTCCTTCTGCTTTAGCCAGAAAAAAATTCAATATTCCAAAATTCACTACTGTTATTTTATAACGCATGGTTTTCCAAAATAAAGAGTTGGCATCTATATCTAAACTCTCTATCCCTTTTTTAAAAGCTTCGGTAGCAAAACCTTCTGTAATGCCTAAGGCATAAGGAGCAACATCTCCAAATACTCCTAAATCCCTTTTATTGCTAGGAGTGTTTTGAGTTTCTTTGGAATAAAACTCTAAACTTCCATAAATGCTTTCATTCATCTTTTTTCTCTTTTCTGAGTTCCATTGCTTCTTTAAGGAAAGTGGTATTAATTTCGCTAAAACCGCTTACATGTGAAATGATTTTTTCAAATTCTTCATCACTTAAGCTTAGCAAATAAGGCATTACATGAGGTTTTATAATGGCATTAATTTTTTCACAACAACCTTTTGTTGGATCATCGCCAGCACTGAATAAACCAGGTTCAAGGTATTCTTTGGCCTTATCTCCAAAGGTGTATATCACTATATGTCCTGGAGAAGGTGAATATGAAATTTGACGATAATATATAAAAAAAGTTCCTAAAGGAAAAACCAAATCATTTTTGATATAATACTCAATCACAAGTTTTTCTTTTGTGATATAAATTCTTTTAATATTTGCCATTTTATAGATCGCTCGTGCAAATGTATATATGCCCAAAAGAAATATAAAAAAAACTATAAACCATTTATAATCTATTTCTTTGCTAGGATTAAATAATCTAGGAAATAAATAAAGAAAAAAACATAAAAGCACAATATATGTTATCCAAAAAAGCAAAAACAAAGGTATATGCTTTTTTCCTTCCCAAATGATTTCATCTTGAGTGTCTTGTTCTTTGATTTCTGTGTTATTGTTTGTTTGGCTCATTTTTATCCTTATTTAATTCTCAATTCCTCAATTTTTAAAAAGTCCAAATCAAATCGTGGTGAGATTTTACTATGCCTACTCTTAAAAATTCATAGTTTTTCAAATCAATTTTGCTTAAATATTCTTGCGTTTGGGGTTTTATTATTGCATACAATTCTTGGATATTATTGCTTCTGAGTGGATCTAAAAACGAATATGCATTATAAATTTCCTCGCCAAATTTAGATATAGTTACACTATCGGCATAAATAGCAGTAAATGTGTGTGAAAGATAACAAAAATAAAAACTTCCAATCTCAAAAATTTTATCTTTGCCTTACAATAAGGTCTTTATCTGTGGCATAAATTTCTTTTGTGTTGAGTGTTCGCAAAATTTCCATAAGATAACCAAACATAACAATCATAAATATAAGGCTTATTATACCGAATAATACTATATCCCAAATCCCTTTATCAAAAGCTTGATATAGCTTTTAGTTTTTTCCATTATTATTTATCCTTTCTAATAAAATCTAAAAGTCTTTGATATTCATTGAAAAATTTTATATAAAGATATTACAAGATAATTCATTATATTAAAATAAAAAATAATTATTTCTTATAATTATTTTGTAAAATATTATATAATAATATTATTATTTAAAATTAATTTTATTATATGTTAATAAATATTAGTATATTATAGTTACTATAAATATATATAAAATTATAGAAAAAGGAACTTTTATGCAAAATTTAATTAAACTGAGTTTATTAAGTGTAGTTACTGCTTGTGTTTTTTCTGCTTGCTCTTTAGAGCCAAAAAAGTATGTAATACTATGAAGATCCAAAAAATCCTACAGAGTTAGAATCTAAAATCAAAGAATGTGCAAATGCTTATAAGGCAAGTTATTTTAAATCATTTAATTACAAACCACAAGTAAGCACAAAAGAACTTATGGAACAAGCTAGAGAAAATATAAAAATATAAATGAATGATCTTTTTCAAACTCTGGGTGAAAGCATAAAGCAAATCGACTTCCACCCACGCTTTCTTAGGACTTACCAAAGGCAAAAGTCCTGATGAGTTAGATAAAATAGATGAAACATTAAGACAAGAATATCTTAAAAACAAAGAATTTAAATTAATTAAAAGTATTAAGTAGATTGGTTATAATAAAACAATTTATCTATATTAGGAGTAAATTTGCAAATTCCTATTTATTCTAAACTCAAAGAAAAACTAGAAAGCAAAGGAATAGACAATATATCAAGTGGACAAATTGCTTGGTTTGTGTGTAGCTTGATTCTTGCTTTGGTGACTTATATTATTCTAACTTTTCACTACATTTACATTAGTTATGGTAAATATGATAAGAATTTATTTTTATTAATATTTGATAGAAATGCAATAGAGTTATTTGTTATTGTATATTCTTGCATAATGTTTAATTTATTATATATTTATAATGCCATTCCTTTGGTTTTATCTGCGGTATTTATATTTTTAGCATTTTATTTTTCTAGTTTAAGCTTGTTTATTGTTGGTTGTTGTGGTATAGGAGTATTTTTCTTAATATCCATTTTTAAAAGAAAGTTTATGTTTAGTGTTTTACTATTCGCCTTGCTTTTTTTATGGACTGGCAACATATTAGAAAGGATTTTATAAATGAAATATTATGCAACGATTTATATTGATGAGTTTTTAGAATATGAAATATTAGTTAGTCTTTATAATGGAAACGGCTTAGATTTCACCCACGCTTTCTTAGGACTTACCAAAGACAAAAGTCCTGATGAGCTTGATAAAGCAGATGAAACATTAAGACAAGAATATCTTAAAAACAAAGAATTTAAATTAATTAAAAGTATTAAGTAGATTGGTTATAATAAAACAATTTATCTATATTAGGAGTAAATTTGCAAATTCCTATTTATTCTAAACTCAAAGAAAAACTAGAAAGCAAAGGAATAGACAATATATCAAGTGG
>NZ_MJXP01000049.1:0-633 GCF_001762855.1 Campylobacter sp. BCW_6467
TGAACTTACCCTCTCAAATATAAAAGATAAAGAACAAATTTATTTAAAAGCCCAAAAGGATTATGATGAATTAGTCCAGCATAATTTCACTCAAAGAATTTTAAATGATAAAGATTCTATAGTGGATGGAATTTATAATGAAAGGATTAAAAAGATTCATACTCAAACCATAGACTTAGCTAAAAATGTCAATGTAGGAGGAGAATACTTAACTAATGTAGGCTTATCTAAAGATACCATAGTAGGATTAAGCAATACCTTAAATGTAGGAGTAGATAATAAAGTAAGAGTGGCTAAAAACTCTCATGAGTTTGTAGAAGAAAACAAAGACATAGAAATAGGTGCTAATCAAAACACTATTATCCATAAAGATGAGATAAGGAATGTGAAGGGAAATAAAAAGGAAGTGGTTGAGGGAAAACTTGAGCTTCATGTTAATAAAGGAATAAATTACTTTACGGAAGAACATTTTAGTATGCAAACTAACAATTACATTGATATATATACAGAACAAAATTTAAGCACGCAAACCAAAAAACAACATACAGAACTTGCAGAATCTAAATATAGTGACTTTCAAACAGATTGTGAAGTAAAAGCAGGTAATCAAATCCTCCATCAAGTAGGCGATAC
>NZ_MJXP01000049.1:683-53266 GCF_001762855.1 Campylobacter sp. BCW_6467
AGGTAATCAAATCCTCCATCAAGTAGGCGATACTCAAATTGTTACTAAGGGAGATTGTGTTATAATTAAAGCAGGTGGAGTTGAAGTAGTGATAGATTCTAATGGACTTGTGGTTAGAGGTGGAGAGATTAAGGCAGAGTAATAAAGAATAAACAATGAAAAAACCTTTTTACAAACTTAAAAGATTTTATATACCTTGTATAATAATTATTATAATATTTGCCGTGCTTGCAAAATTACTTTATTCTCCTTTATATACGATTTATTGGGGAATGTATCATTATCCTAAAGTTCAACTAGAATTTAAAAACTTTGAAAAAATGACTTTAAATCCAAGCCCTAAGGATATGATTAAAATTGTAAATGATTACCAACCTAAGCTAGAAGATTTTAAAGATTTAAATGTAAAAATGCAAAAGGCTATTTTTGATTTTAAGGTGGCTAAATTATTTGGATTTGAGGATAGGTATTTTGAAGCTTTTATTAAAAGCTGTGCTGGTAACTTCTTTGTTTTACATGGTAAAGAACAAATTTATTTTAATTATCTTAATTTCATAAGCGGTATAAATTCAACTTCCAATGAAAAGCAAAAATATCTAAACTTAAGAGCATCAACTAGAGATTTAGAAAGACAAATTTTTGAAGAAAAACTTAAATTTATAAAACATTATGAAGAATTTTATGATTACTTAGAGGGTGTAGGTTATTTGGATAAGGGAACAGAATATATAGGTACGGCAATTTCTTTTAAAACATTGATTCAAAATGTATTTTTGTCTAATAATGCTCAATTATGCTCTTTTGAAGATAGAAACTTAATGTTTAAAAACATGAAAGAAAATTATGAAATATTTAAAAATTTAGATGTAAAAAATATAGATGATTTAAAGAGAAATATTTATAAAAAAATATTAATTGATATGGAAAATCTCCTAAATGAAACCCAAAAGGCTTTAGATGAATGCAAATAGAAAATGAAATGAAGAAATGTTTAAAAAATTGCACATATTATGGAAGTTGGAAATTTTTAAATCCCAAATTAGATCTCTTGCCAAGTCCTTTATACTATGTTCAGCCAAGTGAGTTAGATTCTAGGATTGTGGCATATTATTTCAGAAAGGAAATTAAATTATAATGACTCCACCACCTTTACCAGATGTAGAAAAACATAAAGATTTCTTACAAACCAGAAAAGAACCTTATGCTATTTATTTAGCCATAAATACAAACATAAAAAGTTATAATAATATTTGTCCTAGCGAGCAATATTTTTGGAAATTTAATGATATGAATGAGCTTGAATGCTATAATCCAAAATTTGGCATATATCTTGGTAAAATTGTTTTTGATAAAAAAGGCAACAAACTCATCCCAAAATACATAGCCACTAAATTTGAAAATTTAGAAGAAGAAGTTAAAAAGATAAAAAATCCCTTATGGCTTGCTAATAAAAATCCTAATTATATTAAACCTAAATTTTATGATGGTATGGATGGGGGTTATTATTTTGAAAGTCCAAATAATTTAGAGTATCAATGTAAAATAGAAAAAGACACTCAAATTTTAAGCCAAGAACAAATCATTTCCTATGTGAAAGAACTTTATAGTAAAAACACAATGATAATAAAAAATTATATTGATGCAATCAATAAAAACCATGGCATAAAACCTTTCGTATTTAGTGATGAAATTTATGATCAATTAGGAGAAGTTGGCATTCTTACAAAAGAACAAGCTAATAATTTTAAAGATAAAAGTTATATTAAAAAAAATCCAATATTGCTTGCTATGCTTGATTATTTAGCAAAACAAAATAAAAAAGATGAAGATTATTTAATCACTTTTGATGATGAGTATTTTTATGCTGATTTGGTTTGGAGTTTAAAAGATTTCTTATTAGAGCTTTCTTATGGTTTGTTTCAAGATGAAACCAAGCTTCTTTTTAATCCTGCAGCTTATATGGATGACACAAAAATAGATTATAAAAATTTAAACGAAGAAATAAATAAGCGTTATGAAAAAATATTGCTTGATATGGGATTTGAAGGAGAAAATGGTTATTTTAATGATTATTATGATTATGGCTTTGGCAATAATGGTATTTTTAAATTTAGCATATATGATTATTTTGCTTATGATGAAATAGGAGTGCGCCCAATTCAACAAAGCCCATATGTTCCTCCTAGAAGCCCTTTTTATAGCCCTAATTTTGTCTATTCTGATGGAAATTATCACGGAGATGCAAAGCTTATCCCTTCTGCTTTAGGAAAGTATTATTTTGAGCTTTCCTATCAGAAAGGAGTTTATATAGAACTTTTACGCCCTTATTATCCAAGCATAAAAGATTTACCAGAAGGTTGGGACAATAAAATGCTAGAAAAAGCTAATTTAAAATAAATATGAGCATCCATGAAAAAACCTTTTTACAAACTTAAAAGATTTTATATACCTTGTGGTGTGCTTATAGCTTTGATTATTTTTATAAGCTTAACTTATCATTTTTTACAACGCCCTTTAGAGCTTATTTTTTGGGATAGATATGATATATCGAAATTATCTATTAATAACAAAGAGAAAAATTTTAAAACAATGAAAACTGTAAATTACTCCTACTTTCGCTAACGCTTAGAAGTAGGAGATTCCTAACTAAAGCCAAGTATTCTTAGCTAGCTCGAAAGGCTTCTTGTTTATAGCTTACACCTAAATTTTCATATAAAATATTAAAACTTATACAAAAATCTTTCATAAATTGTTTCAGAAGTTAAAGAGTTTGTTTGGTATAATTGCATTAAGGGTTTTGCCACAAGGCTGCAACCCTGTGGCATAATCACACCCTAGAAAGGGGGTGAACTATATGACACGACTCATACTTATAATTATACTAATTTGTATAATTACTGTCAAGGCTTATTAGCCTTGCCCCTTTGGGGGTGAGTTTCCCCTTGTGGCTTACCAAACAAACTTTTAACTAAACTTCTCTTCTTCTATTGAATTTCTATATTTGAAAAATTTTATTTTTTAAAAAGTATATGTTAAAGTATATGTTATTTGTATTATTAATTTTTAAAGTATGTTATTTTAGGTATTTTAACTATAAATCACACTACGACCTCGGGCGCCACTTATTTTTTGCGGGAATAGCTCAGGGGTAGAGCACAACCTTGCCAAGGTTGGGGTCGCGAGTTCGAATCTCGTTTCCCGCTCCATAGAGTAAAAAAATATAAAATCTTTATTAATTATAAATTCTCACTTTTCTCTAATACTAAAAAATACTCATTTTCTAGAATTTCAAGTTCTTTTTGCATTACTTCAAGCTCTTGATAAAGCTTGTTAATACCTATTTCTTGATATACATTTGGATCGGATAAATCTTGATTTAATTTAGCTATCTTTTGCTCTAAAAAATCTATTTTTTCAGGATGGTTTTTTAATATCTCATTTTCTTTGTAGCTTAATTTTTTAGAGCTTTTTTCTTTTTGGTTATTATTTTGCTCTTGGGTTTGAAGCTCTAAAGCAAAATTATCCAATTCTTCAATTTCTTTTTCATTTTCAAGATATTCAGTATAAAGAGTGTGTAAAATATTTATATATCCATTTCCCTCAAAAGCATAAAGTTTTGTTGCGATTTTATCAACAAAATATCTATCGTGTGATACTAGCAAAATAGCTCCTTCAAAACTAAGTAAGTATTCTTCTAGTATATTAATCGTAGCTATATCAAGATCATTAGTTGGCTCATCTAAAATCAAAACATCATATTCTTTAGTAAAAAGCAAGGCTAAAGCAACGCGATTTTTCTCTCCGCCACTTAAAAGAGCTACGCTTTTATCTAAAAATTCCTTAGGAAATAAAAAATTTTTCAAATATCCATAAACATGCATATTTTTACCACGAACTTCAACCCTATCTCCTCCATTGGGACAAAAAATTTCAAGCAAGCTTTTATCAGAATTTACCAAGCTTCTAGCCTGATCAAAATATCCTATCTTAAGCTCTCCGCGTTTTATTTCACCGCTATCTTGTTTTATTTGCCCTATAAGAATTTTTAACAATGTCGATTTTCCACAACCATTTCTTCCTACGATAGCTATGCGTTCACCTTGTAAAACACGCGTTGAAAAATCTTTAAAAAGATTTTTATTGTTTATATTTTTGCTTATATTTTTAAGCTCAAAAAGCATTTTTTTACGATTGATCGTTTTTTCTCCATTAAAATTTAAAGCCGCTCTTGAAATTTCAAGTTTTAAGCGTTTGATTGCTCCGGGATTTTTTTTCGCTTCTTCACGCATTTTGAAAATACGTTCTTTTCGTCCTTCATTTCTTTTAAGTCTTGCTTTAACCCCTCTTCTAAGCCATTCTTCTTCACTTTTTAATTGCTTTAAAAGAGCTTCATGGCTCTTAGCAAGGCTTTGTAAAATTTGTGTTTTTTTCTCTAAATAGTTTGCATATCCGCCTTTAAAAATACTAAGTTTACCCTGCTCTATTTCTACACACTTGTGTGCTATAGCGTCAATAAAATATCTATCATGGGAAATAAAAATCACACACATCTTTGAATTTTTTAGCAATTCTTCCAAAAAGCTTGTCATATATACATCTAAATGATTAGTTGGTTCATCAAGCAATAAAATATCAGGATTTTTTAGTAAAAGTATGCAAAGTCCAACGCGGCGTATCTCTCCACCACTTAAAGTAGATATAATGCGACTTTCATACTCAAGCAAACTAAATTCTTTTAAAACGCGTATTATTTTAGATTCTATATTCCAAGCATCTTTACTATCAATCAAAGTCATAAGCGTATCTATTTTTTTAAGATGATCTTTATTACTAGGATCTTCTTCTAATTTTTTATGCAGTATTTCATATTCTTCTAAGGCATTGTAAATTTCTGCAAGCTCTTGCTTGATAGCTTCTTTTACACTTAAATTTGCATTAAAATCAACGGTTTGTGAAAGCATGGCTATGCTTTTTCCATTTTGTCTTATTACTCTACCGCTATCTAAAGGAAGTGTGCCTAAAAGCGTTTTTAAAAAAGTAGTTTTCCCTTCTCCATTTTTGCCTATAATGGCAATCTTTTCTCCCTCGTTTGCACTAAAATTTGCTTCATTTAAAACTATTTTGTCTCCAAATTTTTTTGAAGCTTCGATTAAATCTATAAGAGCCATTTTTTATCCTTGACTGAGTTTAAAGCTAAAACTAGAACCATAGCCTAAAGTGCTAGAAATTTCAAGATAACTTTTATGTATATTTAAAATTTTCTTTACTAAAAAAAGTCCCAAACCAAAAGAATTATCACTTTTTACATCAATTTTATAAAATTTTTTTGTAATCAGTTTTATTTTATCTTCTTCTATGCCTTTTCCAAAATCTTGGACTATTATCTTTTGATCTCTTGCTGTTAAAATGACTTCTTTTTGACTATATTTTAAAGCATTGGAAAGCAAATTTATAATCACTTGCTCGATTAAAAATTCATCAGCCTTAACTTTCGTGCTTTTACCTTGCAATACAACTCTTTCAAAGCCTGGGTTTTTAGTGATTTTTTCACATAGAGAAAAAAGATCAAATTCTTGCATTTGCAAGGCTTCACTATTAAGATTAAAAACAAAATTAAGCTTATGGGTCAAAGCATTAAGTTTAATGCTTTGGCGCGAAATTTTTTCTAGCAATTCCTTTTTTAATTTTTTATCTTCCAATTCCTCGTCTTTTAGCATCTCTAAGCTAAGATCAATCACGCTTAATGGATTTTTAAGCTCATGAGAAATAGCAGAAATCACGCTAGCAAGCTGAGTATTTTTTAAAGTAATTTTATCGCTTTGTTTTTTATTTTTTTGGGTATTCTTTAGAATTTTATCCTTAGTTTTTAAAAGCTTCTCATTTAGCAAATTAAATTCTTTAAACATTCCTTTTTCTAATATAACAACTTTATGATCCCCTATAGAATCCAAAAAATCCAAAATTTTATTAAAATTTTTCTCTATTTTTCTACCTAACAACAACATTAAAATAAAAACAAACAGCAAGCATACTCCAAAACCGATTGCTATTTTTGTCCAAAAAAGTTCTAAATCTAAAAAACGAGGATAAACAATAATAATATATTTATATCCTTTGTAAATAAAGCTTTTAGTGAGAATTTTTTTTGAATTGAAATTTAAAATTTCTCCTTCTTTAAGATTAGAAAAAAAATCAGGATTTTTTACAGAACTTATTTTCATATCATTGTTTAGGATAATAAAATCAGCCCTAGTATCTTTAGCAAAATCCTTGATATTAGCATCATTTAAATGCTCTAAGAGAGAAAACTTTAAAACATCATCAAGGCTTTTGATTTTTTGTTCATATTGTTTTATAAGCAAGAAATTAAGATAAGAATTAGTAAAAGTATAAAAAATAAACCCAAAAATCAAAGCCAATACAACAAAAAAAACTATAAAAATATTTTTAGTTTTTAGCATAATTTATAGCCAATACCCCTAACACTTATAATATGATCTTTTAGTTTTGGAAATTTATTTCTAAGTCTTGTTAGAGCTATATTGATTGTTTTATCACTTGTAGTATCATCTTTCCAAACACTTTCGCTTAAAAATTGTCTAGTAAGCAAGGTATTTGGATTTTCAAAAAAATATTTTAAAAGCTCATAGTCAAGATTTGAGATTTCTAATTTTTGATTTTTGTAAAAGAATTCATAATTAGCCAAATCTAAAATAAAATCACCAAAAGATAGTTTTTCTTCTTCTTTTTTATGGCGTTTTAAAATTGCTTTAATGCGAAGTAAAAGCTCATTAAAATCAAAAGGTTTACAAACATAATCATCACAACCACTTTCAAAGCCTTCGAGCAAATCTTGATGCAAAGCTTTGGCTGTAAGAAAAATAACTGCTTCTTTATATCCTTGCTCTCTTAAATCTTGAATTTTTTCTAAAGAATCTCCACTGGGCAAATTTCTATCGACTATTAAAAGATCGATTTGCTCATTATCGAGCAAATCTTCAACTCCAAAAAAATCCACTAAAGATATAACTTCATAACCACTAGATTTTAACTTTAAAACAAGCAGTTCGTTTAAATCTATATCATCTTCTATAATTAAAATTTTAAATTTCAACATATTGGACAAATACACACGCCTCTAATTGTTTTAGTTCATCTAATACTTCTTTTTGAACTTTTTCATCAATCAAAACAACAGCCAAAGCATACCCAAAACCATCTCTACCAAGCCTAAAATCAGCTATATTGATATTTTTAGCTGCCAAAACGGAGCTGATTTTAGCTATAACTCCTGGTATGTCTTTGTTTTTAAAAATAATCATTTTTCCTTTTGGCTTAAAATCAGTTTTAAAGCCATTTAATCCAACTATGCGTTGTTCATTTTCATTAAACACTGTTCCTGAAACACTGATATTTGAATTTTCGGTGATAATTTTAACGCTAAGTTTATTATTATAACCACTATTTGGAAGAGTTTCGCAAGATAATTCAACTCCTTTTTCTTTGGCAACAAATTCTGCATTAACATAATTAATTTTCTCTCCTAAAATTCCACCCAAAGCACCAACAGCTGCAAAGGTTAGCATAGAATTTGCATACTCGCCAATAATTCCTTCAGCCTCTAATTTAATACTTTTTATAGGATTTTTATCAATTTGAACAGCTAAAAAAGCCATTTTAGAAACAAGTTCTATAT
The DNA here is from genome assembly GCF_001762855.1 of Campylobacter sp. BCW_6467. NCBI lineage: Bacteria > Pseudomonadati > Campylobacterota > Epsilonproteobacteria > Campylobacterales > Campylobacteraceae > Campylobacter > Campylobacter sp. BCW_6467. Next base: position 8,380 of record NZ_MJXP01000049.1, read on the forward strand.
AAGGAGCTACAAAAGGTGGTAAATCTTCGGTTTTAATTGGCAAATTTAAGGCATTAGGATAAGCCACGCCTCGTGCTGCACTTAGTGCTTGCTCACAAGCTTCTCTTGCGATATTGTCTTGACTTTCTAAAGTATTTGCTCCTAGGTGAGAAGTAACTGAAATATTTTCAAAGTCTAAAAGAGGATGATTAGTCGCAGGTTCTTTATTGAATACATCTATACCAAGCCATGCTATTTTACCACTTTTTAAACCTTCATATAAAGCCTCTTCTGTGTACAATCCTCCGCGAGCACAATTTATTAATCTTATTCCATCTTTCATTTTTGCAATTTCTTGCTTTCCTATCATACCATTGGTTTCTTTGGTTTTTGGTGTGTGAATGGTAATAAAATCACTTTTTTCTAAAATTTCATCCAAATTTTTTGCTTGCTCCATATCTAAATCTGTAATCTTAGAAGCAGAAATATACGGATCGTAGGCTAAAATTTTCATACCAAATGCTTTAGCACGGATAGCTACTCTTGAACCTATATTTCCAAAACCTATAACCCCTAGCGTTTTGTTCATCAGTTCAATGCCATACCATTTTTCTCTTTCCCATTTTCTTTCAATTTTTAAAAAATTATGAGCATTGACAAAGCTTCTAGCTGATGTTAAAAGATGTACCATTGTTAGTTCAACTGCGGCAATAGTATTTGCAGTTGGGACATTCATCACAATCACTCCTCTTTTAGAACACTCTGGAATATCAACATTATCTACGCCCACCCCAGCACGCACAAGCGCTTTTAATTTTTTGGCATGATTTAAGAAATTTATATCTACATCTGTAGAACTTCTAGTAATAGCAACTTCAACATCGCTTAGCATTTGCATAAGTTCATCTTTTGGAACTTTTGCAGCTTCTATAAGCTCAATATCTTCAGCTTTTCTTAGAATATCGATACCTTTATCCAAAATAGCATCACATACTATAATCTTTTTTTTCATAACCAAATTTCCTTTACTTCTGTATTTATTTTATATTTTTTTAATTCTTTGATAATATCATCTATAAGTTTTTCATTACCTGTATCCAAAAAGATTTCTGGACTATCACCTGATTTAAGAAGAAAATACTTCACATTAAAAGAATTTAAAGTCTGTCTTAAGCAAAACATAGAATAAATATCATATTTTCCAACTATAAGTTGATAATATTTATTTTTCTCCTTAAGCTCGCTAGTATCCGCATCAAAATATAAGGTAAATTTTTCTGCTGCTGGGGTAAAATCTCGTGTAGGCCATTTTGCTAATTCTTCTTGCCATGAAAGATCTTGATTTTGGGTTTGAATGCTTGGCTGCGTATTTGTATCTTTAGCAAATTGTGGAATGAAATTTACATTAGCTTTAAATTGCCAAAGCAATGTAACAACAACAGCAAGCAAAATGAGTAATAAAATACTCAAAATGCTTATTGTAATGTATTTTTTCATTAAGTTAGCTGATCTTTAATGATATCACCTAAAGTCACTTTATCATCATTATTGATTTCATTAAGAACTTCTCTTTCTTTCATTCTAACAAGATTTTTAACACTTAGGCGAATTCTATTTTTCTTTTCATCAATAAAAACTATAGCAGCTTCAATATCGTCGCCAATTTTCAAATTTTCAAGCATAGAAGTGCTTATATCTTCTTTATGAATTAAAGCATCAACATTTTTACTTAGCTCTACAAAAACACCAAAATCTTTAATATCACGGATAGCGCCTTTTACAATATCGCCGACTTTATGAATTTTGGCATATTCTTGAACTGGAGAGCTACTTAATTCTTTTGCGCTTAATGATATTTTTTGGTTTTCTTCATCTATTTTGATAATTTTTACTTTGATTTTATCCCCTTGAGAGAATTTGTCTTTGCATTTATCATTTCTATCCCAAGAAGCATCTTCATTATGCAACAAACCTTCAATACCGCCAAGTCTAACAAACGCACCAAAAGAAGTTACTGAGGTAATTTCTCCCTCAACCACATCTGCAATTTTGTAAGATTTCATAAATTCATCAAAAGGTCTAGAAAGTAAATTTCTTAAAGAAACTCTTAAGCGTCTTTCATTTGGATTGATTTCAATTACTTCAACATCAATTTCTTGGCCTTTATTGATATAATCTTTTGGATTTTTAATATTTTTATCCCAAGAAATTTCACTGATATGTAAAAATCCTTCTATATCATTTCCTAAATCCACAAAAGCACCGTAAGGCTCTATATTTGATACTATTACTTTAATGGTATCACCTACATCAAGAGTATCTTTTATCTCACTCCATGGATCAGGTAAAGCCGCTTTTATAGATAAGGATAAATGTTTGCGTTCTTTATCATACTTTATAACTTTAACTGGAACTTTATCGCCCTCTTTATAAAGTGTTCCAGGATTTACAGGTCCTTTGTAAGAAATTTCGCTGTAATGAACAAGGCCATCAACACCTCCTACATCTACAAACATACCATAGGTGGTAATTTTTTTCACAATACCTTCAATTAAATCTTCTTGTTGTGCTACATTATTGATCAATTCTTTGCGTTTTCTTCTCTCCTCATCTAAAGTTTTTTTACGAGAAACAATGATACTTTGCTCATCTTTGTCGATTTTAATAATTTTAACTTTAAACGTTTTGCCTATAATGTTATTTGTTTCTTTGAAGCCATATTGAGATTTTGGCAAGAAAAATTCAACATCATTTTCATCAACAACTATCAATCCGCCTTTATTTTTTCCAACTACTTTTACGGTAAAAATATCATCTTGATTTTCTTGATAGTTTTTAATAAATTCAATAACTTTTTCTTTTCTCAAAGCTTTTTTATGAGAAAGTAAAGATCTGCCACCACGAGAACCCATAACAGCAACTTTAATACTATCGCCTACATTAAATAATAGCTTAGAATTATCATCTTGTATTTCACTAAGAGCTAAAATACCTTCAGATTTTTTGCCTATATCTACATAAACTTCATCATTTTTAATCTCTACAATCACACCCTCTGTTGTAGTCTCTTCTCTTGATTTATCGAAAGCCTCTAAAAGCAGTCCAAAATCTTCTTCCTCAAGATAATCATCTACGCCGCCTTGAACTTTTTTGTTCACCTCGCTCATTATGGTCCTTTAAAATAATTTTTAGAAATTGATTGATTTTACCTTATTTTTCTTTAATTAGTGTTAAGTTTTTTTATTTTTATTAATTTTTTTTAAATTTTTGACTTTTTTATTCTATATTGAAAACATTTTTTAATTAATTTTAAAATTTTCTATTTTGGCGATAACTTTTTGTATGATCCAATCAGGAGTACTAGCGCCTGCGCTAATACCACAATGTTTTTTATCTAAAAACCATTCTTTTTTTAACTCTTCTTCGGTTTCAATTAGATAACTATCTTCACAATTAGTTTTTGCAATCAAAAAAAGTTGTTTTGTATTGGCTGAGTTTTTACCCCCTACAACAACCATAACATCACTTTTAAGCGAGAGTTCTTTAATAGCATCTTGATTTTTAAAAGTTGCATCACATATAGTATTAAAAACTCTTACTTCTTTGGTTTTAAGTATTAAAAAATTTACTATCTCCATAAAATGTTCAGGCTTCTTAGTTGTTTGGCTTACTACAGCTATTTTATTAGGAAGTTTTATATGTTGAAGCTCTTTTTTATCCAAAACTACATAAGCTTTTGTGCTTACATAACTTTTTACTCCTTTAACTTCGGGATGATTTTCATCTCCAAAAATAACAACTTCATAACCCTCCTTGCTCATTTGCTCGCAAATTTGTTGTGGCTTTGTAACAAAAGGACAAGTGGCATCAAAAATTTCTATATCTTTTTTTCTCAATTCTTCTAAATCTTGCTTTGTAATACCATGAGTTCTTATAATAGCCTTTTTTTCATTGCTTAAAGCTTTTATATTTTCCAAAGTTTTGACATTAAAATTTTTTTGTAAACGAGAAATTTCTTCGTTATTATGAATAAGAGGACCTATAGTTGCGGCATCTTTTATTTGTTCTGCTTTTTTAATAGCTCTTTTAACACCAAAACAAAAACCATAGTTTTTTGCTAATTCAATAATCAATCCTAGCTCCTAAATTTGATAAAATCTCTATAAAATTTGGAAAAGAAGTTTTTATACAATCACTATCATCAATTTCAACTCCACAAAGCAAACCTAAAATAGCAAAACTCATAGCAATACGGTGATCTCCATAGCTTTTAATTTTTGAAGATTTTAGTTCGCATCTACCTTCTATTTCAAAACCATCATCAAGTTCTCTAGCTTCAACACCACAAAGCTTTAGATTTTCAACCATCGCAGTAATTCTATCGCTTTCTTTAACGCGTAATTCTTTAGCATTTATTAAACTAGATTTACCCTTAGCCAAAGCAAAAGCTATAGCCAAAGCAGGCGCTTCATCTATCAACCAAGCGATATTATCTTTAACTTCTATGCCATTAAGCTTGCTAGACTCCACCCTGATCTCACCAATAGTTTCAAAATCATTTTGAGTTATTGTCATTTCAAGTTTGGCACCCATTTTTTGCAAAATTTTATACGCCTCTATACGAGTAGGATTAAGTAAAATATTTTTTAAAATAATTTGAGATTTAGGCAAAATAATAGCTGCTAAAACAAAATAAAAAGCCGAAGAAGGATCATTAGGAATGATTATATTTTGAGCTTTTAAAGGTTTTTTTAAAGGACTTATTTCAAGACTTAAGCCATCATTACTAACCCTTATTGGAGCTTTCATAGCCTTTAGCATGTTTTCACTATGATTTCGACTAAGAGAAATTTCACTAAAAGTGCATATATTATCAGCTCTAAAAGCAGATAAAATCATAGCTGTTTTAACTTGAGCCGAAGAAATTTCGCTTTTATAGTTAAAAGCTTTTAATTTTTGACCTTCTATACAAAGTGGAGCTAAATTTGCCTCATTTCTTCCATAAATTCTAGCGCCTATTTGAGTAAGTGGTTTGCTTATCCTTCTCATAGGACGATTATTCAAATACTTATCTCCACTTAAAACAAAAAAACCAGAAATTCCTGCTAAAAATCCTATCATCAAACGCATAGCGGTTCCTGAATTTCCACAGTCTAAAATACAATTTGGAGATAAAATTTCTTTAGGGGGTATAATTTTGACGCAAGAATCTTTTTCTTCAATTTTAGCTCCAAGATTTTTTATAATTTCAAGAGTGTTTAAAGTATCTTGAGCTAAGAGATAATTTTGAGCCTTATTTTCTTCTTGTGTTAAAAGCGAAAATATAGCAAAACGATGAGATATGCTTTTATCTGCTGCTATATTTTCAAGTGTAGCATTTACAGGGGTTTGCAATTTGTAAATTTTCATCTTAAATCAAGACCTAAATTTTTAAGAGTATTTAAAATTTTACCCATGCATTCATTTACTTGATTATCTTCTAGAGTTTTATTTATATCTCTAAAAGAAAAACTCATAGTAATGCTATAAAATTCTTTAAGGTTTTCATCACTATAAATATCAACTAAACGAAAATTTTCAAGTATTTCTAAATTTAATTCTTCGATACAATTTTTAATCTGATTGTATTCAAAACCTTTAGGTATTAACACGCTAAGATCTCTAGTGATAGCTGGGAATTTGGAGTAAGGCTTAGCTATTTTAAAATCTTGCTTAATTAAATCTAAATCAAGTTCGCAAATATATGTTTTTGGCAAATCCCTCTCATTTTCTATTTTTAAATGCAAACGGCCTATAAAACCTACTTTAATATTCGATAGATAAATATCTGCTTGTTCATAAGGGCTTAAAATATTATATTTTGATGATTTTAGTTTAAAATCGCCTATAATATTTTTAATGTCTAAAAGAAAATCATAAAATTGCACCGATTCAGGTTTTGCCTTATTAGAAATTTTAGCTTCTTCTTTTAAGCCAGAATGGATAAATGCGATACGATTTAATTCTTGATTATTGACATTGAAAACAACCCCTAGTTCAAAAAGTTTAATAATTTTTTTAGAATTTTTTGCATTTAAACTTGCTGCATTCAATAAATGATTTAAAAGGGTTGTTCTTAAAGTATTAAGTTCTGCTGTAATTGGATTGATTAGTTTTAATTTAACAGAGTCAAAACCCAATCTTTTAAGTTCTTCTTCATTGTCTAAAACATAATGTAAGCTTTCAAAATAACCACTAGCTACTGCTCTTTTCCTTAAATTTAAAAACTCAATATAATTTTTATATGCAGAATTTAAACGATTTTTTTCTACAAATTCTAAACCCTTGGAAGCAATATTATCAATACCTATAATTCTTACAACTTCTTCGCAAATATCTGATAAATTTTTAATATCAGGACGATGTAAAGGTGCTTTAACATTTATAAGCCCTTCGCCTGAAAGTATAAGTTCAAAACCTAATTTTTTCAATATTTTTAATACTTCATCTTTATCAACATTTTGCCCTATTATATCGCCAATACTTTCAATACTTATTGGTATGATTGGTAATTCTTTGTCGGTTAAAATTTGTTGAGAAGAACTATAAATAACAAGATTTGGAATCTGCTCAAAAATACTAAGTAAAAAATCCATTCCTAAATTTAATTTAGGCTCACTTCCCCTAAAACTTCTATAAAGTATTTTTTCATCTTGATCTTTATGATATATTTTAGCATCTGCAATCACCAATGGATCGGTATAATTAGCCTCAATAATAATTATTTTAGAATCATCTTTGCATCTACTTTCATTATTTTGGAAAATTCCGCTAAAGCTTAAAAGTTTATCTTTGTAAGATACTTTTGTTTCTCCATGCATTTGCTTGCTTAAATTGATGGTAAATTCTTCATCTTTTTCAGAAAAACTACTTAAATCATAAGCATTAAAAAGAACACCAGTTGAATGCGTTGCATAATTTAATAAATTTTCTATGGAATTTTTTCCCAAACTTTCAATTTGAGCAAGTCTTAAACTAAGCAATAAATTTGTTTGAATTTCTTCTTTTAGCTCTATGGCTCGATAATTATAAAGTCCATTAAGTTCTTTCTCAGCTGCTAAGCGCAAAATTCTACCAATACCTAAAACATTTTCACTTTCTTTGAATGGTTTTGGTTCTTTTAAATTTAAATTTAAAGCTGTAGCTAAATCACGAGCAATGCCATAAATACTTAAACAATCACCCCTATTAGGAGTAAGTTCTACTTCTATTAGTTCATCATTAAAAATTTCATAAGTATTTAAAGGTCTCCCAAGTTCTAATTTCCCTATACTCTCATCTAAAAGCATAATTCCTTCATTGATTTTTTCAAAACCCAGTTCTAAACTAGAACAAAGCATACCACAAGAATCCACTCCTCGTAATTTTGCTTCTTTTATTTCCATACCGTTTGGCATGATAGCACCTTTAGTTGCAACAGCTACAAATTGTCCTGCATCAACATTCGCAGCACCGCAGACAATTTGCAAGGTTTCACTTCCGATATCAACTTGACAAATGCTTAATTTATCTGAATTTTCATGTTTAATTTTTTCCTTAACATAGCCTACAACAACTTTATCTGGAGCCTTTAAAGCGCCAACTCTATCAACTTCTATACCTATAGAGTTTAAAGTTTTAGCTATTTTATCTGAACTTATTTCTTCAAGTTCTAACCAATCATTCAGCCAACTTTTAGTAATTATCATCTAAACTGCTCCAATAATCTTAAATCACCTTCAAATAAAGATCTTAAATCTGGAATTTGATGCAAAAGCATTGCAAAACGTTCTACTCCTAATCCAAAAGCATAGCCACTTACATTTTCATAGCCAACAAAATTATAAACATTAGGATCAACTATTCCACATCCTAAAACTTCGAGCCAACCTGTATGTTTGCAAACTCTACAACCCTTTCCTTTGCAAAATACACAAGAAATATCAACTTCAGCAGAAGGTTCTGTAAATGGGAAAAAACTTGGACGAAAACGAACTTTCACATCTCCAAACATATAACGCAAAAAATCTTCCAATACACTTTTTAAATTTGCAAAGCTAACCTTTCGCCCTTCTTCCACCACAAGGCCTTCAACTTGATGAAACATAGGAGTATGCGTAATATCAAAATCTCTTCTAAATACAGCACCAGGGGCTATCATCCTAATAGGAGGTTTTTGTGTAAGCATTGTCCGTATTTGCACTGGCGAAGTTTGTGTTCTTAAAAGCCTTTTATCATCAAAATAAAACGTATCTTGCATATCTCTTGCAGGGTGAGATTTAGGTAAATTTAACGCTTCAAAATTATGAAAGTCATCTTCTATTAAAGGCCCTTTTTCTATGCTAAAATTCAAAGCTATAAAATACTCTATGATTTTATCCATGGTGCTCATAACAGGATGCAAGGCACCTGTTGTAATACTTTCATCAAAATAGTTAAAATTTAAAGCATCTTGTTTCATTCTTTCTTCTAAAGCAAGATTTTCCAAATCTTTAAATTTAGCTAAATAAGCCTCATTAAATATTTCTTTTTGTGCATTTAGTTTAGCAGCAAATTCTTTTTTCGCCTCATCTTCTAACTCTTTAAGCTTTGTAAAGCCTTCTGTTAAAATACCTTTTTTTCCAAGAACGGAAATCCTAATGGCTTCCAAATCATTTAAATTCTCACATTTTTGAATCTGTTCTATAAAATTTTGCAATTTTCTTACCTTAAAATAAAATATTTCAAGTTCTAATTCTATTAAAAACTATTTTAAATTCAGCATAAAAACCAAACTTTAAAGATATAATTGTATCAAACCAACAATAAAAAAGGATAAATAATGCAAGAAAAAACAATTTTTGAACTCATAGTTGAAGGTAAACTTCCATGCAATAAAGTGCTTGAAAGTGACGATTTTCTAGCATTTCATGATATTGCACCCAAAGCACCCATACATATACTTATAATCCCTAAAAAACATTTTAAAGACTTTCAAGAATTTAATCCTGAACTTATGGCCAAAATGACAAGTTTCATACAAGAACTAGCTGTTCTTTTAGGTGTGGATAAAAGTGGATATCGCTTGGTAACAAACTGTGGAAAAAATAGTGGACAAGAAGTTTTTCATTTACATTTTCATATGCTTGGAGGTTTTGAACTGCCTAAGGAAAAAACAAAAAAAGAAAATCCTCAAGCTTTATTTTAATTTAAATGGTAGAAAAACTACCATTTAAACTATTTTGTCAAAGGTAGCAACATTCCCTCGTATAATTTTTGATAAATTTCATCACCGCATAACTTTTTAGCTAGTTCTAAACCAAAAAGAATTGCCGTAGCTGGACCTGCTGAAGTTATAACATTTTTATTTACAACTACAGCCTTGTTAACACGATTTCCATTAAGTCCAACTTCACAACTAGGATAGCAAGCAAACTCGCCCTCTAAAACACCTGCTTCATTTAAGACTATAGGAGAAGCACAGATTGCAGCAACAATTTTATTGTTGCTATGAAGCTGTTTAATGATATTTAAAATAACATTTGAATTCTTAAGATTCATCATACCTTCAAAGCCACCCGCCAAAGCAATGGCATCTAAATTTTCTATATCAACATCCTCTATAGAACAATCTGCTTTTATACTAATACCATTAGCACCCTTTACCAATAACTCACTATTTAGCGAAGCTATAACAACTTCCAAATCTGGATTTAATTCTCTTGCTCGTTTTAAAACATCCGCAATTCCTATAAATTCAGCTTCCTCAAAACCTTGAGCCAATGGAATTAATACTTTTTTACTCATTTTGTTCTCCTTTTTTATATTTTTTAAATCTTTCTTCTCTTTCTTTGTTTTTTTGCATCATTTGATGATTGAATCCTATGACCAAAACAATCATTAAAAACACAAAAATAACTATTAGAATGAAATCTAAAATTTCCATAAATACAACCTTATTTTTGGGAAATTCTAACACATTTTTTTAAATCTTTAGAGAAAATTCAAAGATATTTCTATAAAATCTTTTTTAAATAATTTCTCTGAAAAGGTTTACAAATTGAATCAGAAAAATATAAGAATTTTTGTTTTTTTTGTTATTATTATTTTATGGGGCTATTTTTCTTTCCCGATAGAAATATTAAAAATTCAAGATCCTAGTGGAGTTGTAAGCTATGGCTATACAGAAAATGCAAAAGCTTATTTAAAAAGTTATCTTATTACGCTTTTATTAACTGCTTGTGCTGTTATTATCGGAGTGATTATTGGTTTTAGCTTAGCTATTTTACGATTCTCTAAATTTAAAACACTTAATTTTATTATAGATGAATATATAGACATTATACGAGGAACACCAGTAATTTTACAATTGATGATTTTTGCTTTTGTAATTTTTACTTTTATAGATAACCTTTATGCAGCCATTCTTGCACTAGGACTTAATAGCTCGGCTTATATAGCAGAAATTGTAAGAAGTGGCATTAATAGTGTGGATAAAGGACAAATGGAAGCTGCAAGAGCAATGGGACTTGATTACAAAACTTCAATGAAAGAAATTATTCTTCCTCAGGCTACTAAAAACATTCTACCTGCATTAGCTAATGAATTTATTTCTTTATTTAAGGAAACTTCTGTTGTAGGATTTATTAGTGTTGTTGATATTACCATGCAAAGTCAAAGCTTGCAAGCCGTACTTTACAATCCAAAACCTATTATTTTCACTGGACTTGTTTATTACGTAAGTGTAAAAATTTTTAGTTATTTTGCAAAAAAACTTGAACTTAGGATGAATAAAAATGATTGAAGTTAAAAATTTACAAAAAAAATATGGAGAATTAGAAGTTTTAAAAAATATTAACACTACAATCTCAAAAGGCGATGTAATAGCTATCATAGGTCCAAGTGGAGGAGGAAAAAGTACATTTTTACGCTGCATCAATCGCTTAGAAGTAGCTGATAGTGGGGAAATTTTAATCAATAAGCAAAACATACTTGATAAAGAAATTGATATTAATAAGATCAGGCAAAAAGTTAGCATGGTATTTCAGCATTTTAATCTTTTTGCTAATAAAAATGTTATGGAAAATTTATGTTTAACGCCCATTAAAACAGGAATTTTAAGTCAAGAAGAAGCCATAAAAAAAGCAAAAATACTTCTTGCTAAGGTGGGTTTAGCAGACAAAGAAAATATAATGCCCCATAAGCTCTCTGGTGGACAAAAACAACGCATAGCTATTGCTAGAAGCTTGATGATGAATCCTGATGTTATTTTATTTGATGAGCCTACTTCAGCTCTAGATCCTGAAATGATAGGCGAGGTTCTAAGCATTATGAAAGATGTTGCAAAAGAAGGTTTAACTATGCTTGTGGTAACCCATGAAATGGGTTTTGCTAGAAATGTTGCCAATCGTATATTTTTTATGGATAAAGGAAAAATTGCTGTTGATGCAAGCCCTAAAGAAGTATTTGAAAATCCTAGCAATGAAAGATTGAGAGAATTTTTAAACAAGGTTTTAAATCATTCATAAGCCATTAAGGCTTATGAATTTTAATCCCAACATTCAGCGTTTTTAATTCCAAGTTTACTAGCGTTAAATTTAGGATCTATACCAGATTTTTGTTGCGTATTAAAATCTTTTAAAACTTTATTTACTATACCACCTAAAAGCAATAAAGATATAATATTTGTCGTTGCCATGAAAGCCATAGTCAAATCAGCCAAATTCCAAGCAAGTTTTAAATTCATTTGCGAGCCTATAAAAATCATAGCTACAGCTGTAATTCTAAACAAATTCATTACAAATTTGGAATTTGTTAAATATTTAACATTAGCTTGAGCATAATAATAATTTCCTATTAAAGAAGTTATTGCAAAAAGAACAATAGCTATAGTAATAAAATGGATTCCAAAGCTACCATAATACTCACGCATAGCTTCTTGAACTAAAGGCATTCCACCATCGATTTTACTTTCTCCAAGTCCTAAATATGCCATAGAAAAAAGAACTAAAAATCCAGAACTTGTACAAACAACAACATCAATTAAAACTGAAAAGGCTTGTATAACACCTTGTTTAGCTGGATGACTTGTCAAGGCTGCTGCAGCTGCATTAGGTGCCGAGCCCATACCTGCTTCATTTGAAAAAAGTCCTCTTTTAATCCCTATAACTAAAGCAGAACCAGCAAAACCACCAAAAATCGCTTTAAAATCAAAAGCACTTTGTAAAATCATATGAACCACAGAAGGAATTTTATCAAAATTCATTAAAACAGCAATCACGGCAAGTAAAACATAAGCTAAAGCCATAAAAGGAACAATTAAAGAACTAATTTTACCTATTTTAGTATGGTGAGAAAAAAACATCCATGCACCAAAAATAGTTAAAACAATACCAATAATCATTGGCCAAGAACTTGATGCAAAATCTACAGCAGCATTTGGATTAAACATATCATAATAAACTTTAAAAGACGAAGTCATTGTTTGACTTTGAAGTCCGTTAAATCCATAAGCATAAGTAATAATAAGAATAAAAGCAAAAAAAGCTCCAAAAAAATGTGAGCCTAAGGCTTTTTTTATATAATAAGCTGGACCACCTTTAAACCCGCCTGTATCATCTTTTGATTTGTAAACTTGAGCTAAGGTACTTTCAGCAAATGCTGAGGCACCACCAAAAAATGCCATAACCCACATCCAAAATAAAGCACCAGCTCCACCTGTAGCCAATGCCAAAGAAATTCCAGCGATATTTCCTATACCAACTCTAGAAGCAGTTGAGATCATCAATGCTTGAAAAGGTGAAATATGTTCTTTAGTGTGTCCTTCGTTTTTTTCTGTAAGAATTTTAAATACAGAACTCAACATACGAAACTGAACAAAGCGAGTTAAAAAACTATAATAAAGCCCACAAACAATAAGTAAAACTACCATAATAATGTCTGTATTTGGGACAATCTTATTAGCTATAATATCAGACGCTTTATTGGCAAAATCTAGTATAATATCTAAATTCATCCAAACTCCTCAAAAAATAATCTAAATTTTACTTTAACATAATTTTTATAAAAAGGACTTTATGATTTTATTTGTTTTAAGTTATTGTGTAAATTTGAAACTTTTAAGAAACAAAATTGCTAAAATTTTGTCTTAAGGCTTCATAAGAGATTATACCAACGCTTGTAGCTAAATTTAAACTTCTTCCATAAGATTTCATAGGTATAGTTATAGCATTTTCCCAATTTAATTGCATTAATTCCATAGGTAAGCCATAACTCTCACTTCCAAAGAATAAGAAATCATTTTTTTGAAATTCTGCATCAAAATAAGCTTTTTGACTCTTAGTTGTTGCGAAAAAAAAGCGATTTTTATAAATAATATTTTCATTTAAAAATTCTTCAAGATTCTCCCAAATAATAGGCTCTAATTTATCCCAGTAATCAAGTCCTGCTCTTCTAACAGCCTTTTGAGAAATATCAAAAACAGTTGGTTTAACAATATGAAGTTTAAAACCAGCATTAAAACACATTCTACCTATACTACCTGTATTTTGCGGTATTCTAGGGTGAATTAAAACTATATTAAACATGTTTATACTAGAACTCTTTGAATGTTAGGGTTTAATTTTACTAAAATTTCATAGTTAATAGTATGAAAAAAATCAGCCCAAATATCAGCATCTTTAAACACGCAAATTTCCTCACCAGAATTTTCACAAGAAAAACTATCCATTGACATCTTTCCAAGTATTACTTTTCCATTTCCAAGCACTAACTCCCCTTTTCCATTGTAACGGAAAAGACCATCAGCATAACCCAAATCATAAGTTGCTACTTCCATATCCTTTGCAGCAGTAAAAATGCCTCCATATCCTATACTCTGTCCTTTTTGTAAAATCCTTTGACTTAATCTATGAGCATACAAACTTAAAACTCTTTTTAAATTTGATTCCCCATATCCAAATTGAACAAGCCCAACTCTACAATATTCATCTTCAGGAATTTTCCCTCTAAATAATGCTGCAGAATTATGCGAATGAAATAATAAATTTGAAAAATATTTTTTTACTATCTTTTTAGCTTTTTGAAAATTTTCTTTTTGAACAAAAAAACTTCCATCCATTTCATCTGCACTAGCAAAATGTGTAAACATTCCAGTAAGTTTTAAATCACTACTTCGAATAAGATTTATAGCATGCTCTAAATTTTCTACACAAATTCCGTTGCGATGCATGCCTGTATCTATTTTTAGATGTATTTTTATATCTTGCTTGTATTTTTTTACTTGAGAAATATCATTTAAAGCATAAATAAATCGAGAATTTTCATTGCCATGAGGACGATGTGATAGTATTAATATATTCTCAAAAAATTCTTCGATTTCTTGAGCTTCTTCTTCACTCTTAACAGCAACAAAAGAAACTCCTAAATTTTTGGCTAATGGAGCTAAAAGCTTAGCTCCATGTCCATATGCATTATCTTTAAAAACGCAAATTAATCTTTGAAAACTCCCTATTTTTTTAGCAATATGTCTTAAATTATATTCATAAGCTTTTTGATCAATTTTTATTAAAGACATTTATTGCTCTGCTAAAATTTTCATTTTACCTTTACTATCTATCTTAACGTATAAAATTTTATCGCCTCTAAACTGATAGTTTTTAGTGTAATAATCCTCATAAAATGAAATTCTATACATAGTTTCATTTTCTAAATTCGGATAAGGGCTGATATTAATATCTGAAAATTTAATCTTTTTATCTTCTTTACGAGAAAAAATAGATTTTTTCATGGAAGCAAACTGTTCAAATTTCATTTTATCAAAACGTTTAAATTCTTGCTCATCATAAAAACTTAAATAGGTATTAGTATCACTATTTGTCCAAGCTAGTTTCCATGTAAAAAGATCAGCCAATAAACTAGCTATTTGATCCTTTTTAGCTCTAGTTTTTTCTTTTTCTTCTGTCATAACAAAAACTTTTTTGTCTTGCACAACTTGTGCAAATTTCTCCAAATTGTTATTAAATAAAGCAATACACCCTCTTGTTTTAAATTCATCAAGTCTAGAACCATCTAAAGGATAGCCATGGATCCAAATACCACCACCTGTTTTTCCTTGTACTTTATCAAGTAAATTTGGATAAGTTGTAGCAAAAGCAAAGGGACCATAATAAGGATCACCTGGATTAAACTTACGACCTAGCTCATAAAAACCTACTGGCGTTTTCAAATCTCCTTCTATTTTTTTATCGCCCATTAATCCAGTTATTATTTCTTTTTGTTCAAAATCTTTTCTTATTTTTCCATCCTCGTAAGAATAAACACGGAGAATTTTATCTGTTTTATTTGCAAGCACGATAGCAACATTATCATCATAATATCCGAGTGAAATATTTTTATCTCCTATTTCACTTAACCAAAAATCCTTTTGAGTTAATTCTTTTTCAATCGCTACGCCAACAGCATCTAACCCTTGATTAAGATAAATTTTAACAAGATCTGAGGCATGTAACATCAATGAAGAAAGTGTAATTAATAAAGTAAGTCGTTTTAACAATGTTTTTCCTTAGGTATTTCAAAATTTTTTAAGTCAAAAATGTTTGTGATTATAATATTTTTTTTCTTAAAAAATATTAATTATATTAATAATGCGACCTTATTTATGATATAATTTTTATAAATCATAAAGGCTTGTTTTAAAAGGTTGTCTATAGTGATAAGAAATTTTTTTATAGAAATGTCTTTTTTAGGCATTTTGTTTTTGGCTTTTTATGTATTATATGATAAAAAGAAAGTATATTTAGCTTAAATACATGCCAAGATCTAGCTTGTGACTTAAATTCACAAGATTGTGTTTTTTCTTTATAATAAAAAAATATTGAAGTTTCAGCCTACCTAAAACCTATAAAAATTTTCAATAAAACTACTATAAAAATTAAAAATTCTCCTCATTATTCTAATTTAAAGATTGAAATTTATAGTTTAAATTCCTAAATATAGGCGATATCATTCCTAAATTTATATAGTTAATGGTGGTATTCTTGTAAATTTTATAGATAAAAGTATTACCGATGATTCTAGATTTAGGGTTGAATTTTTAAACAATAATGCTCCAACTGGTTTTTTCTTTGATTGTGATGTTACTATGCAAAAAATTTTCAAACAGGTAACACACATTGAAAGATTTTAAAAAATTTATATTCAAATAAAAATATTTTTTGATATAATGAACAAATGTTTAATGTTATAAAAATAAGGATGCAATATGAAAAAAATTCTTCTCTTAGGCGCTCTTTTTGCTGTAAATCTTTGGGCTGTTAATGATATAGAGGTAAAAAATGCCTTTGTAAAACAAACTCCACCTCATGCGCAAAATAGTGCTATTTTTCTTACCATTTTTAATAATACTGATAAAGATATTGCTTTAATAGGTGTCAAAAGCGATATCAGTGAAGCAAGTGAACTGCATACACATATACATAAAGATGGAAAAATGATGATGCAAAAAATTCCTGAAATTATTATAAAAGCTCATTCAAGCACAGAACTTAAATCAGGAAGTTACCATATAATGCTTTTAAAACTAAAAAAACCTATTATTAAAGATACGAAGGTAAAGTTAGATTTAAAATTTAATAATCACAAAACCATAGAGTTAAAAAATATTGATTCTAAAGAATTTTAATTAATGAGAAAAATTATTTTTATCCTAGCTTTTGCTTTTGTTATTGCTACTTTATATATTATTTTTGATTTTTATATAATAAAAGATTCTCAAAAAATAACAAAAGCTGATTTTTCCACCCCATTGACTTGCGATCTTAATGTTAAAGACTGCACATATAGTTTTAATAATAAAGAAGTCTTAATTTCCCTAAATCCCAAACCCTTACAATCTTTAGATGTTACAAATCTAAAGATTGTAAATCTAGGAAATTATAACAACTTAGGAATTAAAATTTATGGATTAAATATGTATATGGGTGAAATTAAGCCTAAAATACATCGATTAAATTTAACAGACTATGAAAGCAAAATAGTTCTTGCTACTTGTGTTTTAGATACTATGCGTTTTAGGGTAGAATTTATGGATAATAATAAACCCATAGGGTTTTATTTTGATTTTGAGCTAAAAAAATGAAAAAAAATATTATTTTATTTATAGTTATAGTTGCCATTATTTTAGGTGTAATATTTTTTATTAAAAATCATCAAAATTCTTATGATTTTATTTTGAAATCAGATTTAAAAGAGGAAGCCACCCTAAAAGATTTTAAAGGAGATAAGCTTATTATCTATTTTGGATACACTTATTGCCCTGATGTTTGTCCGGCAACTCTTAGTTTAGTAGGCAAAGCCTTAAAGCAAATCAATAATCCTAAGGCTCACCTTCTTTTTATTTCTTTAGATCTAAATAGAGATAATAACTTAAGTAATACAAACGAATGGTTACGATACTTTTACCCAAAAGCAGATGCTTTAATTGCAAAAGATGAAAAAACTCTTCAAAAAATAACAAAACAATATAATGTTCAATATCAAAAAATAGATCTAAATGATTCTTTTATGGGTTATTCTATAGCACATAGCAATATGCTTTATCTTATTAATGAAAAAGGTCATTTTTATAAAGAAATTAGCGATTTAAATCCACAAGAAATTTTAAGAGAACTTAGAATTTTTCTAAATTCTCAATAATTATACTTAAGCAAAAAGATCAGTTGAGAGATATCTTTCAGCCGTATCGTTTAGCATAGTTAAAATTCTTTTATCTGGAAATTTCTTTGCTAGCATACTTGCGGCAAATACATTTGCTCCACTTGATATACCTACCATTAAACCACTTTTGGCAAGCTCTTTGGCTGTATTTATAGCATCTTCATTGCTTACCGTGATCACTTCATCTATAACTTCTTTATTTAGAATAGCAGGTATAAAATTCGCCCCTATTCCTTGTATTTTATGGCTTCCCGCTTCACCTTTGCTAAGCAATGGAGAATTTAGAGGCTCGACTCCAACAATATGCACTTTTTCTAATTTTTCTTTTAGTATTTCCCCAACTCCACTAATAGTACCGCCAGTTCCAAAACCAGCTACAAAAATATCAAGTTTATTATCCAAATCTCTTAAAATTTCTAAAGCCGTATTCTTACGATGCGCATTTTTATTTGAAATATTTTCAAATTGAGAAATCATAAAAGAATTTGGAGTATTTAACAATATTTCATTTGCTTTATCAACCGCTCCTTTCATTCCTAAATTCGCAGGAGTTAATTCTAACCTAGCGCCAAAGAGTGTTATCATTTTTCTTCTTTCTAAACTCATAGATTCAGGCATTACAGCAATAAATTTAAGTCCCAAATCTGCACAAATCATAGCCAAAGAAATTCCAGTATTTCCACTAGTTGCTTCAACTATTGTAGTATCTTGATTAATTTTTTTACTATCTAAAGCATCTTTAATCATTTCAAAAGCTGCTCTATCTTTTATAGAATGACTAGGATTTAAAAATTCACATTTAGCAAAAACATTGATACCAAATTTTTTTAAATGCATAATGGGAGTATTTCCTATAAGCTCACTTACTTTTTCATGTACTTTCATAATTTTAATATCCTTTTTTATTTAATAATGATAGTTTTATAAAAGTTTAAAAAAATAAAGTAAATAAAAGATGCAAAATATCCGAATCAATCAAGAAAGAAGGCTAGAATTTATCTAGCCGAAGTTTTATTTTTTCTTTTTGTTGCTTGCTTTTGCAACAGCTTCTTTAAGGTTTTTACCTACCTTAAATTTTGCAACTCTTGTAGCAGGAACTTTAATTGTTTTTCCTGTGCTTGGTACTCTAGCTTCTCTAGCAGCTCTTTCTTGAGTTGAAAAAGTACCAAAACCAATAAAACTGATGCTATCACCTTTAGCTAAAACATCAGTAATAGTAGAAATAACTGCATCAGTAGCAGTAGTAGCGTCTTTTTTTGTTAGCCCAGCTGTTTGAGCAACTAATGAAATGAAATCTGCTTTAGTCATAAAAGCTCCTTTGTTTTAATTGAAACGCCTAATTTTAGCATATTTAAAAAACAATATCAAGTAAAAAACAGCTTTTTTTAAGTTTTTTTCAAAAAACTTTATTATTTTTTCTTATATCTTTCAAATTCTCCGCTATTATCAATTTCATTACCAATTTTCTCGTATAAATCATAATAAAATTTAACAAATTCTTTACACTTAGGCATAATAGGAAGAAAAATATCATCTTCAATTTCACAAAATCTACTTAAAAACTCTTTTGCATCAAGTCTTAAAGCATAGTGTTTTGCCAATTCATGATAATTTTTTAAAGTTAGTTCTTTAAATTTTTCATAATGCCCTAAATCAAAATTTATCTTCAAATTATTATTTTCAAAAATCAATACTTCACTTTCAAAAAGCAAACTAAGATGAATAAGTCCTTCTGTATAATAAGGTCTAACTTCATCAACCCTTTGCCAAGAAATAAGTCCAATAGCCCTTTTTATAAGTTCATGAAAAACAGGCATTATCAAGTCATCTTGTTCATGATAAAAGAAATTTATAAGTCCACCTGCAGTAGCTTTATATTCTTCTATATTTTTAAAAAAACCACTCTGATTCATTGTTTTTTCAGTATCATTAGCAATAAAAAACATATGACCAAATTCATGACCTATGGTCGATACTTCATAAACCCTTTTCCAAATTTTTTCCTGATAAAATAAAATATTTCTTCCAAAATCCAAAAATTCTTTATCAAAAACCTCGCTAGAAATTTTCATAAAAGGCTTTGTTTTAGCATTTTCATATACAAAATTTATAAAGGCAAATATTTTTTTACCCGCCCTAGAACTTATAAACTCATCATTTGGAACGACTTGAGCTGAAAATAAACCTTTAAGTTCGGCACCATAAAATATCATCGGAGTGCAAATATAAAGTTGAGTTTTTTCTATATTAGATAAAACTTCTTTTTCCAAGTCACAATCTTCAAGTCCTATATTTTTATAAACATATTCAAAACTTTCCTTAATCTCACTACCAAATTTCAAAACATCAAAATCATTCTCATCTTCTATTCTTATATCCCATTCTAATGCCACCGCATGAGTATAATTATCTTCATAATATTCTAAAGGATGTCCCACTTGTAAAGGTGATTTTACTTTCATCCAAGCAAATTCAGCCTCTTGCCAAGCTTTTATAATTCTATCTTCATCTTTTTCGCAAAACGCTAATTTTAATTTTTCAAAATATTCTATATAAGCTTTTTCCTCTTCGTTACTAGCAAATGTTTTAAGCTGATCAATCATATTTTCAAAAGCAAATTCTAATTTTAAAATTTCATTCTCGAAAAATCTCGCATAAGGAACAAATTTCCATAAATTTCCTATTCTAACTAAAACACCATAACTTCGCTCACAAATTTCTCCTTCTGAAGTTTTTTGATATAAATGATTTTTACGCAAAAATTCCATTGCATCATCTAAATTTGGAAATTGAGTAGATAAAATTTTATTATTTTTTTCTATAATTTCTTTAGTCCAAGAAATTTCAAAAATATTCATAATTAAACCTATATTATGCACTCCTTGTATTAAGGACTGATAAAAATTATTTAAAAGCTTTTTCTCTTTTATTTCATTAATTAAATTTTGATGTTCTTTTTCGTAAAACTTTCTAATCTCTTCATAGAACTTATGTTTTAACTCTATAATCTTATCTTCCTTAAAGTTGTTTTTTTTCCATTCTTGAACTAAATTTTCTTCTTTTAAATCAACCAAACGCCTAAGTATGGCTAGCATAGTTGTTTTATCTTGTTTTAATTCGCTTAAAGAAATCAAAGATCTAAAATACTCGCCCACATCTTCTTTGTCTAAAAACTCATATAACGCATTATTTCTTTCTTTGTATTTTCTAACCAATTTAGCTATTTCTTTAAAATTATTCATACTTTTATTCTCCTTTTTAACTTTTTTAATTATAATTCATTTTTTAAAATAAGGAGTAAAAATGAGAGATATGGGAGAACCAAAATTAAAAATTGTAGCCATGCCAAGCGATACAAATCCAGCGGGAAATATTTTTGGCGGATGGATACTTTCACAAATCGATTTAGCAGGAGCTATCGCAGCAAGAGAACTTTCTCCTGAACGCGTTGTAACAATCTCTATGGATAAAGTAGTTTTTAAAGAACCTGTTTTTATAGGCGATATAATTTCTTGTTACTCTAAAGTTGTAAATGTGGGCAACACTTCAATCAGCGTTGAAGTAGAAGTCACAGCTCAAAGAGTGGATTCTCAAGGTTGTACTTCTTGCATTAATGTAACTTCGGCTTTAGTAACTTATGTAAGTGTTACAAGAGATGGAAAGAAAAAGCCTATTAGCGAAGAACTTAAAAGAATTCATGGCTTTTTAAATGCTTAAAGCTTATTTTGTATGATAAAACTTTATCCTTTAAGCTTATCAGCATTTATTTAAACCTCCACTATTATATTTTTTATCTAGACATTCTTTGAAAAATTCCCCTCTGGTTTTTGGAATTTTTCCTGGATGTTTTTGTTTCATGTGTTCTAAATACTTATCATAACTAGAAAGTCCCACCAAGGGATGAAAAAACCTTTCGGCTTTTTCATAATAATACTTAAATTTTTTGAAATTCATCAATCTTAATATACTTAGTTTCTTTAAGAGGAATTTTAATTTTACCTAAACAAATTCCTATACAAGAAATTATAACAAGCAAGGTGGCTATCATAAAGAACACACAAAGAATTGCATTAAGTAAATTTCCAACTTTACTTTGAGTGGCTATTAAAATTTCTTTTTTAATTGTAGAAATTTCTTTTTCATCTTTAGTATTATTTAATTTAAATTCTAAATCTTTAATTTTTTGACTTTGTATGCTAACGGCGGCTACATGACTTACCGCATTTGCTACTTTATTGCCTTCTTTATAAGGCATAATTTTTTGAATTCCTCCATACAGAGTTGCCACTAAGACAAATACCGCAGGTATTAAAGTAACCCAAGTATATCTTGCCTTGCCCATTTTTACAAGTATAGTTGTAGCAAGAAGCAAAGCCATACCCGCAAGCATTTGATTGCTCACGCCAAAAAGAGGCCAAAGCGTATAAATTCCCCCCTTAGGATCAATGGCGCCTTGATAAAGAAAATATCCCCAACCTGCAACACTTAAAGCCGTAGCCAAAAGTCCAGCTAGATAATTATGAATATCTCCTAAAGGTTTATAAACATTACCCAGTATATCTTGCACCATAAAACGACAAGCCCTTGTTCCAGCATCTACCGCTGTTAAAATAAATAAAGCTTCAAACAATATAGCAAAATGATACCAAAAAGCCATCAAATCCACGCCGCCAAAAAGTTCATGCAAGATCAAAGCTACACCTATAGCAAAAGTTGGAGCTCCACCTGTTCTTGAAAGTATAGTATGCTCTCCTATATTTGTAGTCAAAGTAGTAATTTCTTCAGGAGTAATGCTAAATCCCCAACTTGAAATGGTTTGTGCTACACTTACAACATCTGTTCCTATCAAAGCAGAGCTTGAATTTATAGCAAAATAAAGACCTGGATGTAAAATACAAGCACAAATTAAAGCCATAATCGCCACAGCACTTTCAGCAAGCATAGAGCCATATCCAACAGCTAAGGCATGAGTTTCGTTTTCAAGCATTTTAGGAGTAGTTCCACTAGAAATCAAAGCATGAAAACCACTGATCGCACCACAAGCAATGGTAATAAATAAAAATGGAAATACTCCACCTGCAAATACTGGACCTGTTCCATCAAAATACTGAGTATTTGCTTTTGGCATTTGCAAATCAGGAGTAACCAAAACAATAGCTACAGCCATTACCACAATAACACCGATTTTCAAAAAAGTTGAAAGATAATCTCTTGGAGCAAGTAAAAACCACACAGGTAAAACAGAAGCAATAAAGCCATAAGCCATCATAACAACTGCTAAAGTTGGAGCTTCTAAAGTAAATATTTTAGCCCAATAAGGATCAGCAGCTACAACGCTACCATAATGAATAGCCAAAATTAAAAGCACAAAACCTATTATAGAAGCCTCCCCTACTCTACCTGGGCGGATAAAACGCATATAAATTCCCATAAATATTGCTATAGGAATAGTCATTGCGATAGTAAATAAACCCCATGGAGATTCTGCTAAAGCTTTTACAACCACCATAGCTAAAATGGCAATAATAATAAGCATAATGCCAAAAATCGCCATCATAGCAACTCCACCTGTAAATTTACCCATCTCATCCTTAATCATCTCGCCAAGACTTCTACCTTTTCTACGAGTAGATATAAAAAGAACAACAAAATCATGCACAGCACCCGCTAAAACTCCTCCTACTAAAATCCAAAGCATAGAAGGCAAATATCCCATTTGAGCAGCCAAGATAGGTCCTACTAATGGACCTGCTCCTGCAATAGCAGCAAAATGATGTCCAAATAATACAGCCTTATTTGTAGGCACAAAATCACGCCCATCATTTTCTACAAGCGCCGGTGTTGCGCGATTTTTATCAAGTTCTAAAACCTTATAAGCTACAAAATGCCCATAAAATCTATATCCTATCATATAAATACATACAGCAACAACCACCAAATAAATCGCTGATACACTTTCGCCATTTTTTAAAGCTAAATAACCAAAACAAATAGCGCCTAAAGTTGCAACAAGCAACCATAAAATTTTAGTACTTAACTGAGTCATATTTCTCCTAAGAAAATAAAATATTTTCAAAGAATAACAGATTTATAGATTAAATTGTATAGAAAGATGTTTAGTTTTTTCACATTTTTAAAAAATATATATTTTTTGTTTCTTTAAGTAGCATAAAAATGAAAAGCTTAAAAACAATCTTTAAGCTTTTTTAATCTAAATAAAGAGAGAATTTACACTTTCGTTATGATAAACACGACGTATTACTTCAGCAAAAACAGATGTAACACTTAATACTTTAATATTTGGTAATTGCTCTTTTAAAGGTATGGTATCTGTTACTACAAGCTCATCTAAAGCTCCACTTGCTATTCTCTCATAGGCTTTTCCACTTAAAACTGCATGAGTACAGCAAGCCATAACAGATTTTGCACCTTTTTCTTTTAAAGCTTCTGCAGCTTTAACTATAGTGCCAGCAGTATCAATAATATCATCTACTAGGATAACTTCTTTATCTTTTACATCTCCAATGATGTTCATTACTTCACTTTCATTGGCTTTTTCGCGACGCTTATCAACTATAACTATATCAAGTCCTAAATGCTTTGCAACACTCCTAGCTCTTGCAACACCGCCTATATCTGGACTTCCTATAATAGCATTTTTAAAATGTTTGGCTTTAATATAATCATTAAAAACTATACTTCCATAAAGATTATCTACTGGAATATCAAAAAAACCCTGAATTTGTCCTGCATGCAAATCTATCGTAGCTACGCGATCAATCCCAGCTGCCTGAATCAAATTAGCCACAAGTTTAGCAGTAATTGGCACTCTAGGATTTGCTTTTCTATCTTGTCTCGCATAGCCAAAATATGGGATAATAGCCGTAATCGAATTTGCACTTGAGCGACGCAAAGCATCTGTAAGAATTAAAAGTTCCATTAAATTATCGTTTGTAGGAGCACAAGTACTTTGAATAATAAAAACATCCTTTCCGCGTACGCTCTCATCAATTTGAACACTAATCTCCCCATCACTAAACCGTTTTACTCCAGCATCACTTAAAGGCAGGGAAAGATATTTAGAAACTTGTCTTGCAAATTCCACATTAGCTGAGCCTGAAAAAATTTTATAACCTCGCATAAAAAACCTTAATCAATAAAATTATGAATTAATACAAAGGATTTTAATAAAAAAAATGTTAAAAACTGCTGTAAATTTAAAAAGCTTATATAAAAATATAAGCTTTTTTAAGAAATGTAAGC
Source organism: Campylobacter sp. BCW_6467 (assembly GCF_001762855.1). Classification (NCBI taxonomy): domain Bacteria; kingdom Pseudomonadati; phylum Campylobacterota; class Epsilonproteobacteria; order Campylobacterales; family Campylobacteraceae; genus Campylobacter; species Campylobacter sp. BCW_6467. The sequence goes on from NZ_MJXP01000049.1 coordinate 33,334, forward strand.
TGTCTTTTTAGCATAATATCTTACCAACATAGAAAGTGAAAAACATATTATAAAATAAATTCCCGCAACAACACCTATCATCGCTAAAATTTCTTCAAAACTTCTTAGTTTTGCCAATATAGTTTTTGAATTATAAGTAAGTTCAGCTATACCTAAACCCGCTAAATAAGCTGTATCCTTTACAGTGGTTACAATTTGAGATAATAAAGCAGGTATTATTTTTCTAAAAGTTTGTGGTAAAATAATATAAAAAAGAGTAAAAAATTTACCAAAACCTTGAGAATAAGCTGCTTCAAACTGACCTTTTGGTATAGAATTTAATCCACCTCTAATAATTTCAGCCATAACCGAACTCGTATAAAGTGAAAATCCTATAGTACCCCAAAAAGCTTGAGGAAATTGTCCAAAAAATACAGGTAGAACAAAACAAGCTGCAAGCATCCATAATAATAAAGGAGTATTTCTAAAAATATCTATATAGCAAGCTGCTAAAAATTTACTTAATCTATCCCCATAATTTTTAGTTATAGCTAAAAAAGTTCCAAAAACAATCGAAATAATACAAGTTGCTAAGGCTATTTTTAATGTCAGAAATAAACCTTGCATTAAAAATTCAATATTTTGTGCATTAAAAACATTTTCCATTAACAACCCTTTATCTCGTTAAATGTGCTTTTTTTAATTTATTTTCATAAGCCTTTGCAAAATAAGCCAAAGGATAACAAATTATAAAATATAAAACCGCTGCAAATATATAAGCTGGCGCATAATTTCCATAATCAGCTGCATAACTATCAGCAGAATGCATTAACTCAGCTCCACCTACAATAAGCAATACAGAGGTATTTTTGATTAAATTTACCATTTGATTTGTCATCGGTGGTAAAATAATTCTAATGGTTTGAGGTACTATGATATAACGCATTTGCTGAATATAAGTAAACCCTTGAGAAGCAGAAGCTTCAAACTGACCTCTTGGCACAGCCAAAATTCCACTTCTAACCACCTCGCTTACATAAGCTCCGTGATAAGCCCCAACACCCAATACACCAATAGTAAATATATCAAGTCTTATACCTAAAACAGGCAAGGCATAAAACAAAAAGAAAATTTGTATTACCAAAGGAACATTTTGAAAAAGCTCTACGTAAATTCTAGTGTAGGCTCTGATAATTTTAAATCTACTTGTAGCCATAACTCCGCCTATAGTTCCAAAAATTGTAGCTATAAGCAAAGCAAGAATGCTTACTTCTAAAGTATAAATAAAACCATTAATAAAAGCATCTTTATTATCCAAAGCATCTAAAAATTTCCATACCGCAAAAGGGCTTATACTATTTTCATCATATAAACCCCAAGAAGTAAGAATTTGTCTCAAATGTTCAACAAAACCTACACTTTCATTCATATTATAAACCCCATTTTTTCGCTAAAGCATCAATTTCACTTTTATGTTCTTTTACAAAATCATCAACATATTTTGCAAAAGCTGGATCATCTTTTTTGGTTACAATACCATAACTTTGTGGTTCAAAACTATCTGGCAAAATTTCACTTTTATCATCCACATAGCCTAACAATATTGATTTGTCTACAGAAAACGCATCAACTCTTTTAGCATCTAAAGCAGCTTTTATACTTGGATAATCAGGAAATTCACTAAATTTAACATCAATGCCAATTTTTTTAGCAGCTTCACCTATAGCTTTTTTTGTAGTTGCAGCTTGAGCCACTCCAATATTTGCACCTTTCATATCAGCTAAAGATTTATAATTTTTTTCTTTTAAGACTAAAAGCCCTATAGCATCTTGATAATAAGGCTCTGAGAAATTATAAATTCTTTTTCTCTCTGGAGTAATAGTAAAAGTTGCTATCACTGCATCTACACTACCATTATCAAGCAAAGGGCCTCTTGTTTTAGCATTAACTGCAACTAGTTTTATTTTTTTATCATCACCTAGTATACTTTTAGCTAGCAATTTGGCAACATCTACTTCGAAACCTTTAATTTCACCTGTTGCTTGATCAAGTAAAGCATAATGCGGAACATCATTTTTAACACCAACTATTAATTGTCCTTTAGATTTAATAGACTCAAGTTTACCTTCTGCTGCATTAGCATTACTAAATGCAACACAAGCACCTAGAGCAAAAACTGCCAACTTTAACAAAGATTTTCTAAAAACCATTTTTTCTCCTTTCAATTTTGGTTAATTTTTAAGAATTTTCCCTAAAAAGAGTCGCGCTCTTTCGGTTTTTGGATTTGAAAAAAATTCACTAGGAATATTTTCTTCCACAATAGCACCATCTTCCATAAAAATAATCCTATCTGCTACTTCTTTTGCAAAACCCATTTCGTGTGTAACAACCACCATGGTAGTATTGCTTTGATGTGAAATTTCTTTCATTACATCTAAAACCTCTTGTATGGTTTCTGGATCAAGGGCTGAAGTAGGTTCATCAAATAAAATATAGGGTTTTTTAGTACAAAGTGATCTTGCTATAGCAACGCGTTGTTGTTGTCCGCCTGAAAGGGTTGCTGGATAAACATTTGCTTTATCCAGCAAACCTACAACTTTTAAATACTTAAAAGCTGTTTCTTCAGCTTCTTTTTTAGATTTTTTTTGAAGTTTCATTGGAGCTAAGGTCAAATTTTGCAAAACCGTCATATGTGGATATAAATTAAAATGCTGAAAAACCATTGCACAATATTTTCGGCAAATTTCAATTTTATTTTTATGATTTAAAACAAGATTGTTAACTACGACCTCTCCTGAACTAACTTCTTCAAGCCCATTCATGCAACGGATAGTTGTACTTTTTCCACTTCCACTTGGACCTATAATAACAAGCTTCTCACCTTCTTTAACAGAAAGATTAATATTCTTTAGAACATGATGAGTTCCGTAGTATTTATTTACATTTTTTAATTCAATCAAGTTTTTTCCTTTATTTTTAGCTAAATATAAAATTAATTGAAATTATTTTATCATTAAATAAAGAAAACTACTTCAAAATGTAACTTATTTTTACTAATAAATTTCCAAAGTGTAACTTTTAGTAATTTTTAGAATTTATACTTTTTCATAGTAAACACCTCTTGGAGAGAAAATCTTTTTAAAATAAATAGTCTCTGGAATTAAATCAGCATTGCCAACATAAAGCCTTCCTTTATCATTTAAAATTCTATGAAATCTCTCCATAAGTTTTAGTTTTGATTCATGATCAAAATAAATAATCATATTTCTAGAAGCTATAATATCAAATTTTCCCAATCTTGAAAATTTTTCTTCAAAAACATTGCAAAGTTCAAATTTACAAGTACAAAGCTCATTTTTATTAATAGTATAAAATTTATCTTCGCTTTCTAAAAAAAACCTTCTTTTTTCACTCTCGCTCAATCGCTGTAAAGTTCTTCCTTGATATTTTCCAAGTTTTGCTTTTTCGATTACGCTTGAATTGATATCAATGCCTAAAATATACATATCTTTAATAAAATTCTGTGTAGCCAATAATGCCAAAGAATATACCTCTTCTCCACTTGAACAAGGGGCGCTTAGGATATTTACTCTCTTTTCTAAGCTTTTGGCATAATAAATTATTTCTTTCAATTGAGCCAATTCTCTTAAAAAATAAGTTTCACCTATGGTTACAAAATCTAAAGTTTCTTGTTTAAGTTGTCTATTGCTTTTTAATTTTCCCAAAAATTCGGAAAAATTTTTAGTATTAGTTCCTTCAAGAAATTTATTCAACTTTAAAGCTAGTATATTTTTTTTATCGGTTAAATCAATACCGCTCATTTCGTTGATAATTTTTATAAATTCATTAAGTTCTAATTCGCTAGGAGTTATTTTTTTTTCCATGTAATTTTCCTTTTATTAATCCTGATCAATAAAATTTATAATTTCTTTTTTAATTTCTTTTAAGCTCATAGGTTTTAAATGTGGATTCATATCTTTTGCTCTTTTTGGCATACCATAAACGACGCTATCTGCCTCATTCTCACATAAACATCTAACCCCTGTTTTATAAAGCTCAAATAAACCTTTTGCGCCATCATCTCCCATACCCGTTAAAATAATAGCAAGTATTTTATTTGTTTTTGCCAAAGAAACAGCGGAATGAAAAAGCAAATCTACACTTGGCTTAAAACTTGATACCACATCTTGCCAAGAGGCTACAATATTTAAATTTCCAGATAAAATAGTATTTTTAGGGCAAATATAAATTTTATTGCTTAATATCTCTTTATCGTTCAATAAGCACACTTCACTAAAAGCCTCCTTATTAAATTGCCCCACAAAAGATGGAATAAAACTAACACTCATGTGTTGAGCTATAACTACACAAGTATTTTTTATATCAATATCCTTTAAAAGAAATTTAAGCTGATTAGGACCACCTGTTGAAGATCCTATGAGTATGAGCTTCATTTTCTTCTCCCCTTAATTTATTGAAATTTTATTTTTCTTGTCGCAAATTCTAACATATATAAAGAAAAATAAAGCTTATTTTTAAAAAAAGAAAAGCTGTTTTTATGATTTAATATGATAAGATTAGATTTTTATCTTATTTTATATAGTAATTAGGAAACCAATGCTTAGGGAAAAAATTTATATTGCTAGTGATCATGCTGGTTTTGAATTAAAAGAAAAAATTTGCGTATTTTTAAAAGAAAAAAATATAATTTTTAACGATTTAGGAACAAACACTTGCGCAAGCTGTGATTATCCTGATTATGCACATTTACTTGCCGAAAAAATAGACAAACGAAGCTTTGGCATTCTTATTTGTGGAAGTGGAATTGGAATTTCTATTGCAGCAAATCGTCATAAAAACATTCGCTGCGCATTATGCCATGAAAGCTTAAGTGCGGAACTTGCAAGAAGACATAATGATGCCAATGTTTTGGCATTAGGTGGAAGATTAATCGGGATTGAATTAGCTACAGATATTATAGAAAAATTCATTCAAACTCCTTTTGAAGAAGGGAGACATATGCAAAGAATTCAAAAAATTGAGGTAAAAATATAATGTTTACAAACTGGCTTGTTTTAACTATATTAATTTGTGCAACTATCTATCTGATTGTAATGTTGTTTTACTATAAAACTCTACTTAATAAAGAAAAAACATCAAAAGATTTTATCAAAAACAATCTTGATGATACTGAGATTGTTATTAGAAAACTACAAATCCAACTTCAAAGAAGTCTTGGAAATATAGATATACTCACAGAAGAGCTTAATAAAATCAAAGCAGACCTTACATCTTTAAGAACTAGAAATTCTCAATATCGTTTAGAAAATGACAAACTAAGACAAAGAATTAAAGAATTAGAAGCAAAAATCGAGGCATTATTATGATAAAACTAACACAAGAAGAACAAAAATACCTGCTTGATAGCATTAGAATTATTCCTGATTTTCCAAAAAAAGGAATTATTTTTAGAGATATTACCACTCTACTAAATAACAAAGAGGCTTTAAATTTTCTACTTAAACATTTAAAAGAACGCTACAAAGATTACAATCTAGACTTCATAGCAGGAACAGAAAGCAGAGGATTTATCTTTGCATCTATGATTTGTGCAAAACTTAATCTTCCTTTTGTACCTATTAGAAAACCTGGAAAACTCCCTTTTGAAACCTTTAGCTGTGAATATGATCTTGAATATGGTAGCGATAAAGTAGAACTTCATAAAGATGCATTTAAAAATATTCAAAATGCAAAAGTTTTACTTGTAGATGATTTAATAGCAACCGGCGGAACAGCTATAGCTTCGTATGAACTCATTCAAAAAGCTGGAGCAAAATGCGTTGAAGCTTGTTTTTTAATGAATCTTAAAGATTTAAATGGAGCAAATAAACTTGAAAAGCTTACTTCAGTTTATAGTGTTTTAGAAATTTAAAACTATAGAAAGGCACAAATGGAAGAATTTTTAAAAAATTTACTTTACCAATACAAAGATCTAGCATATATTATTATTTTTTTATGGTGTATTTTAGAAGGGGAGTTGGCTTTAATTTTGGCAGGTATTTTTGCCCATCAAGGACATGTAAATTTAGGCTTTGTTATATTTATAGCAGGACTTGGTGGTTTTGTAGGCGACCAAATTTATTTCTATATAGGAAGATATAATAAACGCTACATACAAAAAAAATTAAAAACCCAAAGGCGTAAATTTGCAGTAGCGCACTTACTTTTACAACGTTTTGGTTGGCCTATTATTTTTATACAACGTTATATGTATGGCTTTAGAACCATTATACCTATGAGTATAGGAGTCACGCGTTATAGTGCAAAAAAATTTGCTATTATCAATCTTTTTAGTGCTTGGGTTTGGGCATCAATCACTATACTTTTAGCTTGGTATTTTGGAGAACAAATTTGGAAGATGGTGACTTGGGCTGAAGAACATTGGTATTATGCAGCCATTATTATTATAGCTTTTTTATCCCTTTTATTATTTGGTTTTAAACAAATGGAAAAAGCTATACTTAAAGATAAAAGGAAAAAATCATGAAATTTGAATTAAACGATAAAAAACTAGATGCTATAAAAGCAGACTTTGAACTTATTTTTATACAGGATAAAAATTTAAAAAATTTTAACAAAGAAAAAGATTTTTTTAAACTTAATAATTACAAAGGCGAAGGTGTATTACTAGACTTAAACAATAAAAAGCTTTATTTAGAGCTTAAAAGCCTTGCTTATGAGGATATAAGATTAAGTCTTTGCACAGCATATAAAACTCTTGAAAAGCTTAATATAAAAAGCGTAAAACTTCCTAGCATAATAGGAGATTGTGTAGTTAGAAGTTTTACATCTTTAGTTGAAGGCGTACTTTTTGGAGCTTATAAATTTGACAAATATAAAAGCGAGAAAAAAACAAGCACTTTGGAAAAATTTATTATTTCAAGCGAAGAATTAAATGGTAAGAAATTTAATAAAGATGAAGCTAAGATAGGCTTGGAGCGTGGAGAAATTTTAGCTAATGCCACAAATTTTACTAAAAATATAGTCAATGAAATTCCTGAAATTTACACCCCTTTAAAAATGGCAGAAGATGCGCAAAATTTAGCTAAAGAAAATAAAAACATTATTTGTAAAATTTATGATGAAAAATTTTTGGCCAAAGAAAAAATGAATGCTTTTTTGGCAGTCAATCGTGCCTCGGTACATCCACCACGCCTCATTCATCTAAGCTATAAAGCCAAAAATGCAAAAAAACGTGTTGTATTTGTTGGAAAAGGCTTAACTTACGATAGCGGTGGATTAAGCTTAAAACCAGCTGATTTTATGCTTACAATGAAAGCTGATAAAAGCGGTGCAGCAGCAGCAATGGGGATCATAAAAGCCGTAGCCGAGCTTGCTTTAGATTTAGAAGTACATTGTATTTTAGGTGCAACTGAAAATATGATAGGTGGCAATGCTTATAAGCCTGATGATGTGTTAATCAGTCGCGAAGGCGTAAGTATAGAAGTAAGAAATACAGATGCAGAAGGACGCTTGGTTTTAGCTGATTGTCTTTCTTTTGCACAAGATTTAAAACCTGATTTACTTATCGATATGGCAACACTTACTGGAGCTTGTGTTGTAGGACTTGGAGAATTTACAAGTGCTATTATGGGAAACAATGAAGAATTGCAAAATGATTTTTATCTAAGCTCTAAAAAAAGTGGAGAATATACTACAATCTTACACTTTAACCCCCACTTAAGAGAACTTATAAAATCAAATATTGCCGATATTAGCAACACTGCCTCTAGTCGCTATGGAGGCGCAATTACCGCGGGGTTATTTTTAGATAAATTTATTCGTAAAGAATATAAAGACAAATGGTTACATCTTGACATAGCAGGACCTGCTTATACGGAAAAATCTTGGGGATATTCTAGTTTTGGTGCAGGTGGAGCTGGAGTTAGAATGTGTGTTAATTATCTAATTCAAATTTTAAGGAAAGCTAAATGAGTTTAAGCGTAGGTATAGTAGGACTTCCAAATGTTGGCAAATCAACGACTTTTAATGCTTTAACTAAAGCACAAAATGCCCAAAGTGCAAACTATCCTTTTTGTACCATAGAGCCTAACAAAGCCATGGTTGAAGTTCCTGACTTAAGACTTAATGAACTTGCTAAAATCGTAAAACCTGAAAGAATTATACATTCTTTAATAGAATTTGTAGATATCGCTGGACTTGTTAAAGGTGCAAGTAAGGGTGAAGGCTTAGGAAATAAATTTCTTTCAAATATACGCGAAACTGAGGTTATTTTACACATAGTGCGTTGTTTTGATGAAGAAAATATCACCCATGTTGAAGGTGGAGTTAATCCTTTGCGTGATGTAGAAATTATCAATACAGAGCTTATTTTAGCAGATATTGAACAACTGAGTAAAAAAATAGAAAAACTCACCAAAGAAACCAAAGCCAACCAAAAGGGTGCTAAAGAAAGCCTCGAACTTGCAAATTCTTTACTTGATCATTTAAACAAAGGCTTAGCTGCAAGTTCTTATCCTGAAAAAGAAAGCGAAATTTATCAAGCCTTAATCAAAGAATTAAGACTGCTTTCTGCTAAAGAAGTGATTTATGGTGCAAATGTTGATGAAAATGGTATTAGTGAAGATAATGATTATGTAAAAGCTTTAAAAGAATATGCTAAAAAAAATGATCATGAAGTTATCAAGCTTTGTGCAAAAATCGAAGAAGAATTAGTAGGATTAAGTGATGAAGAAAGTCGTGAATTTTTAAGTTCTCTAGGAGTTAACGAAAGCGGTCTTGATCAAATCATACGCACTGCTTTTACTAAGCTTGGACTGATCAGTTATTTTACCGCTGGTGTAGTTGAAGTGCGTTCTTGGACAATCAAAAAAGGCTGGAAAGCACCAAAAGCAGCGAGCGTGATTCATAATGACTTTGAAAAAGGCTTTATAAAAGCTGAAGTTATTTCCTATGAAGACTATATCCAATACAAAGGCGAAAATGGCGCCAAAGAAGCAGGAAAGCTACGCCTTGAAGGAAAAGACTATATCGTTTTAGATGGCGATGTAATGCATTTTAGATTCAATGTTTAGGCAAAATAGCCTAAACAATATTTATATTTTTTTAATAAATTCTTGTAAAATTTGAATTTGCTTTTCTACGCTTGTAGTAGAACTTGAGCCTTCACTTTGTTTAGAATTTAAAGAAATTTCAAAATTTAAAAGCTCTATAGCTTTTTCATCAAATATAGGATCTATTTTTGAAAGATCTTTAATTTCGCTTATATCAATGCCTTGTATTTCAGCTTGTGCAACAACATTTCCTACTATAAAATGTGCCTTTCTAAAAGGAATATTTTTTTCACGCACTAAATAATCCGCCAAATCAGTAGCCAATAAATGACCTTTTTTGCAAGCATTAAGCATATTTTCTTTATTAATTCGTATTTCTTTTAACATTGCATTTAAGATGATTAAACTATCTTTAGCGGTTTTTACACTATCAAAAAGCCCTTCTTTATCTTCTTGCATATCTTTATTGTAAGCTAAAGGTAGAGCTTTCATTATAGTTAAAAGAGAAATCAGATTTCCATAGACACGCCCTGTTTTTCCGCGTATAAGTTCACAAACATCGGGATTTTTTTTCTGAGGCATGATAGAACTTCCTGTTGAAAAACTATCACTTATGGATATAAAAGAAAATTCCGAACTTGAAAATAAAATCATTTCCTCGCAAAGTCTTGAAGTGTGTGTAAAAATAACTGCTATATCATAAAGTAAATCAAGAGCAAAATCTCTATCACTCACTCCATCCATAGCATTTGGCATAATATCTTTAAATCCTAAAATTTTAGCGTTCAACTCACGATTGGTGGCATAGCTTGTTCCTGCACACGCACAAGACCCAAGTGGCGAAAAATCAGCGAGTTCTAGACTATTTTGCAAACGCTTAATATCTCGCATTAGCATAAAAGCATAAGCTAAAATATAAAAAGAAAAACTCACAGGCTGAGCGTGTTGTAAATGTGTAAAACTTGGCATAATAGTTTTTTTATGCACTTTGGCATGTTCGAGCATGGTTTGAATCAATTCTTTTAAAAGCTTTATAAGTTCAATATGAGATTTTTTGACAAAAAGTTTAAAATCAGTAGCCACTTGATCATTTCTACTTCTTGCAGTATGAAGTCTTCCACCAATTTCACTACCTATAAGCTCACTTAAACGCTTTTCTATAGCCATATGAATATCTTCATCTTTAATATCAAAAATAAATTTGCCTTGCTCTATTTCACTTCTAACCTGCTCTAAACCTTTTATAATAGCATCTAATTCTTCTTTTTTTAAAATACCACAACTTTCAAGCATTGTAGCGTGTGCTATAGAACCTTGTATATCTTCATTGAACAAAGTTTTATCTACATTTAAACTTGCATTAAATTCTTTTAAAAGCTCATCACTTGCACTACTAAAGCGTCCTGACCACATTTCATTTTTCATTTAAATGCCTTAAATTTTTGGTCCAAATTTGCTAAATTCAATGCCTTCTTTGACATCTTCGTAACGTTTAAAATTTTGTATAAACATATGTGCTAATTTATCTCTTGTTGCAATATAATTATTTTTATCTGACCAAGTATTTATAGGATTTAAAAGCGTGCTTTCTACACCTTCTAAAGCTTTTGGAATAGCTAAATCAAACACTTCAAAATTTTCAAATTTGCATTTTGCAATACTTCCATCTAGAATAGCATTAATGCAAGCCCTAGTAGCCTTAATACTCATTCTTTTACCCACACCGTAGCTTCCACCGCTCCAGCCTGTATTAACAAGATAAACATTAGCTTCATGCTTTTCAATCTTTTCACCAAGTAATCTCGCATAAACCGTTGGATGCAAAGGCATAAAAGGTTCTCCAAAACAAGCTGAAAAAGTTGCTTGAGGTTCTAAAATACCACGCTCAGTTCCAGCTACTTTTGCTGTATAACCACTTAAAAAATAATACATAGCCTGCTCTTTGCTTAGTTTACTTACTGGAGGTAAAATTCCAAAAGCATCTGCACTTAAAAATATAATATTTTTTGGATGCCCTGCTTTTAGACTAGGCTCATGATTTTCAATATGCTCTATAGGATAAGAAACTCTTGTATTTTCTGTTTTTGAAGCATCAGCATAATCAACACTCTTATCGGCTCTTAAAACTACATTTTCTAAAAGTGCATTTCTTTTAATGGCACCATAAATTTCAGGCTCATGTTCAGGATCGAGATTGATTGTTTTTGCGTAACAACCACCCTCAAAATTAAATACACCTTCATCATCCCAACCATGTTCGTCATCACCTATAAGCTTTCTTTTTGGATCGGTTGAGAGTGTAGTTTTTCCAGTGCCACTAAGTCCAAAGAAAAGTGCTACATCACCTTTTTCTCCGACATTTGCACTACAATGCATAGAAAGTTTATTTTCTAGTGGCAACCAATAATTCATCATAGAAAAAATACCTTTTTTCATTTCTCCGCCATACCAAGTTCCACCAATAACTGCTATATTTTCTTCAACATTAAAGATTACAAAAACCTCTGAATTTAAACCATCTTGTTTGTAATCTTCATTGATACATTTGCAAGCATTATAAACAATAAAATCTGCTTTAAAATTCTCAAGTTCTTCTTGACTTGGGCGAATAAACATATTTTTAACAAAATGCGCTTGCCATGCAATTTCAGTAACAAATCTTACTGCTTTGCGACTTTGCAAAGAAGCGCCACAAAAAGCATCTTGAACATAAATTTTCTTTCCACTTAATTCTTGTTTTGCTTTAGTCAAAAGCTTATCAAATAATTCTTTTGTAATGGGCTGATTTACCTTTCCCCAAGCAATATACTTACTAGATGGATCTTGTTTTACAAAATATTTATCTTTAGGACTTCTACCTGTAAAAATCCCTGTATCTACACAAAAAGTATCATTATCCGTACTTAAACCTTCATTATTTGCTTTTTCATGAGCATTTAATTCATCATAACTTAAATTATGAAAAATTTCTTTTATATTATCCAAACCTAAATTATCAAATTTTTTCATCTTTCCCTCACTTTAATTCTTATAGATAGCTAATACTTCGCCTTCGTTAACAGTATCGCCTATTTTAATACAAAGCTCTGAAATAATTCCATCTTTTGGAGCATTAACCTCAATCTCCATTTTCATTGCTTCTAAAACCATGATGGCTTGACCTGATTTTACTTCTTCACCTTCGTTAACATAAATTTTAAAGACATTACCTGAAATACCTGCTAAAACTTCATTTTCAGCATCTACAGAACTTGTTGAATTTGAAGAAACAATATTTTTATTTTCTTCTACTTTTTTTACACTTTTAACATTAACATCTTTATCAAAACCATAGCTTACCTCTACATGATATTTATTACCATTTACAGCTACGGTAAATTTGTTTTCATCTACACTCATAGGCTTTGGCATACTAGCTAATTTGCGTACATTTACCTTTGCCTCTCCTTTTAAAAATGCTATACCTTTTTCTTTACAAGCTGCTGCAATAAATATATTTTCTTCACTCGTTTCTATACTCTCTTTTTCAAGCAAGGTTTTAGTATAAACTATACTTTTACTCTCATCTTTATCAGCTATATTAATAGCAAGCTCTGTAGTAGGTTCTAAATTAAGTTGTTTTGAAGCAAGTTCAACAATATTTGCATCGGGTGTAACAGGAGTTTTTCCAAAATAACCAAGCACCATTTTTCCATAACCTTCTGCTATTTTTTTCCAAGGTCCAAACATCACATTATTAAAAGCTTGTTGAAAATAAAATTGAGAAACTGGAGTAACCGAAGTACCAAATCCACCTTTTTCTACAACTTCTCTCATAGCATGAATGACTTGTGGAAATTTATCTAAGATATTATTATCTCTCATCATTTGTGTATTTGCTGTTAAAGCTCCTCCTGGCATAGGAGAAAAAGGAATAAGTGGATTTACCATAGTAGCTTCAGGTGGTAAAAAATATTCTTTTAAACAATCTTTTAAAACTTCTTCGTATTTTAGAATTTTTTCTTCCTCAAGTCCGCCTAAATCATAATCTTTGCCTTTTAAAGCATGCATCATGGTTAAAATATCAGGCTGAGAGGTTCCGCCACTTACTGGAGCCGCAGCCAAATCGATACCATCAACCCCTGCTTCAAGTGCTGCAAGATAGCAGGCTATACTCACTCCTGCAGTTTCATGCGTATGAAGTCTAATGTGTGTATCTTGAGGTAAAATTTTTCTAGCCATTTTAATGGTTTCATAAATTTTATTTGGATTAGAAGTCCCACTTGCATCTTTGAAACAAATACTATGAAAAGGAATTTCTGCTGCTAAAATTTCTTTTAAAATTTTTTCATAAAAAGGCACATCATGGGCACCTTTACAATTTGGCGGTAAATCCATTAAAGTGATAGTAATTTCATGCTTTAACCCATGTTTTACTATACATTCACCACTAAATTTTAAATTATTTACATCATTAAGGGCATCAAAATTTCTTATCGTTGTAGTACCGTGTTTTGCAAAAAGTTTTGCATGCAAATCAATAAGTTCACTACTTCCAGTATCTAAAGTAACGGTATTGACCCCTCTTGCTAAAGTTTGAAGATTGGTATCTTTTCCTACAATAGCCCTAAATTTATCCATCATGGTAAAAGCATCTTCATTAAGATAAAAATACAAGCTTTGAAATCTAGCACCACCGCCAAATTCAAAATGTGTAATGCCTGCTTCTTTTGCTGCTTCTACTGCAGGAAAAAAATCATCCATTAAAACCCTAGCTCCATAAACAGACTGAAAACCATCTCTAAAGCTTGTATCCATTACATCGATGAATTTTTTAGCCATTATTTTTCCTTAAAAAAATATTTTTTTCATTATTATACAAAAATTTGATAACACATTACCAAAATTATTGCTATAGGCGATATAAAACGAATAAAAAACAACCAAATTAAGAAAATTTTTCGACTTATAAATTTAGAAAAAATTTTATAAATTTGTTTTTTATTCATAAAAAAACCTACAAATATAGAGCATGCTATAGCACCAAGTGGAAGTAAAAAATTTGAAGTTAATTTATCCAATAAAGTAAAAAAATCTTTGCCAAAAAAACTAAACATAGAAAAAAAATTTAAATTTAATGACAAGATACAACAAATTCCAAAAACAAAAACAAATAAACCTATTAGAAATAGAGCTTTAACACGAGAAATTTGATAGTTATTAATCATATAAAAAGTTAAAGGCTCTATCATTGAAACAGCTGAAGTAATACCAGCAAAAAAAAGTGCTAAGAAAAAACAAAATGCAAAAATATAGCCTAAAGCTCCAAGTTGATTAAACAAACTCATCAAGGATACAAAAACAATTCCTGCTCCTTGAGTATGCGGATCGGCTCCAAATTCAAAGATAAAAGTAAAAACAATAAGTCCCATGATAAAAGAAATCAATAAGTTAATCAAAACAATATACACTGAACTTTTTATAAAATTTGTTTTTTTATCCAAGGCTGATGAATATGTAACTATACAACCTATTCCCAAGCATAAGGTAAAAAATGCAAGCCCTAAAGCTTCGGCAATAGAGCTAAATTTAAAATGTGAAAAATCAGGATAAAATAAATAAGAAAAAGCATTTGCAAAACCTTGCTTAAATCCCATACAATAAAACAACATAAAAACAAGCATTAAAAATAAGCTAGGCATTATAGCAACGTTTAATTTTTCAATCCCTTTGATTAAACCTTTAGATACTATTAATAAAGTAAGAAAAAAAGATAAAATGAAGAAAAAAACAGAACTTGTCAAATTTGCAGTAATTAAATTCTGAAAATTACTTGCTGCTTCATCTAAGGTTTTAGGAAGATAATAAAGACTAACTACAGTATATTTTAAAACCCATCCCATAATAACTAGATAAAAAGAGAGAACAAAAATACCACCTAACATAAAAACGCCTCCATATCGCCATCTATTACCATATTTTATGGCAAGATTTGAATAAGCATTTGCAAGATCACTTTTACTTAAACGTCCCATAGCCACTTCAGCCAAAAAAATACTAAATCCTATGGTTAAAGTAAAAAACAAATATAAAAGCACAAAAACAAAACCACCATTTTCTGCACTTAAGGTTGGAAATTTCCAAGCATTACCTAAACCAACGGCTCCACCAGCAACAGCCAATACAAAACCGATTTTTGAAAAATATGTTCTCATTATTTTTCAAACTCACTTTAAAAAAGCGGCTATCATAACTATAACAACAGCCAAAGGGGAAATAAATCTCAAAAACACATACCAAAGTTCAAAAAATATACCCCTCATATAAGGTTCAAATAAAATTTTTAAAGCTTCTTTTTTCATCACAAATCCCACAAAAATAGCTGCCAAAATTCCACCTAAAGGCATAATAACCTTACTTGAAATACTATCAAGCAAATCAAAAAAACTCATTCCAAAAAATCCAAACTGAGTACTTTTTAAAGAAGATAAAATACACAACATTCCTAAAATATAAACAACAATTCCTATTAAAATCAAAGCTTTTTTACGGCTCATGCCAAAAGTATTAATAAGATAAAAAGCAAAAGGCTCTATCATTGAAACAGCTGAAGTAATACCAGCAAAGATTAAAGAAATAAAAAATGCTGCTCCAAAAATACAACCAATCACCCCAATTTTTTCAAATAAAGTAGCTAAGGAAATAAAAACAAGTCCTGGTCCTTGCTGATTAGGATTGTAGCTAAATTCAAAGATAAAAGTAAAAACAACCAAACCCATTAATAAACCAACTAAAAGATTGATAAAAATAATATTTAAAGTGCTGGTAATAAAATTAGTTTTATCAGGCAGACTAGCAGAATAAGTAATAATCGTTCCAACGCCCAAAGAAAGACTAAAAAAAGCAAGTCCTAAGGCTTCAAGAACATTTGAAGTGTTGATTTTGGAAAAATCAGGTACAAAAAGAAATTTAACCGCCATCATAAAACCATCTTTACTAATAGCATAAACAAGCATCAAAATAAGTAAAATAAACAATGAAGGCATCATCCAAACATTTAACTTTTCAATCCCATTCTTAACACCTTTAGAAACAACATAAAAAACACATAAAAAAACCAAAGTAAAACAAATAAACTGACTTAAAAAATCCTCACTTGTAAAAAATCCAAACTGTGCTTTACTTACTTCTAGATCCATAGGCAAATTTCCAGTGATACTTAAAAACACATATTTAACTATCCAGCCAATCACTAAGGTATAAAAAGAAACTATTAAAATCGCTCCCACCATAGTAAAACCAACATAAGACCAAGCTTTTTTATTTGAAGGTGCTAACTTTTCATAGGCATTAACCGGATCTTTTTCACTAATTTTTCCTATGCTAAGCTCAGCTAAAAATATCACAAAACCTACACCTAAAGTAAGAATTATATAAAGCAAGATAAAAGCAGATCCACCACTTTGACCTACTAGTGTTGGAAATTTCCAAGCATTACCCAAGCCCACTGCTGAACCTGCTACCGCTAAAATGAAACCTATTTTTGAAAATTTAGAACTCAATGTTACAACCTTAATTTAAAAATTATTTTAAAATATTATTAAAGCAAAAAAACTTTTAAGCTTTATTGAAAACAATCAAATTTAAATCAAAAATGTGAATTTTTGTAAATTTCAATAAAAATAAAGATACTTTTGGTTATAATTCGGCTTTATTTTTAAGTCTTAAGTAGGGATACGCAAGCCGAACTGATTTAAAAATTGAAAAAATTTTTTTATAGAAAGGTTAAGATAATGAAAAAAGTTCTTTTTTTATTATTAGCATGTTCAGCAGTAGCTTTTGCAGCTGAAACTAATGCTCCAGTAGAGCAAGAAGCTATTAATGTATGGATTAAAGCATTTTCAGTTCTTGCAGCAGGTTTAGGTCTTGGTGTTGCAGCACTTGGTGGTGCTATCGGTATGGGTAATACTGCAGCGGCAACAATTGCAGGAACAGCTAGAAACCCTGGCCTTGGGCCAAAATTAATGACAACTATGTTTATCGCTTTAGCGATGATTGAAGCACAAGTTATCTATGCTCTTGTTATCGCGCTAATAGCACTTTATGCAAATCCTTTTATAGTTTTACAATAAAACTTATCAAAGCCCTTTTTGGGCTTTTTTTATGCGGTTATGGTGGAATTGGTAGACACGCCATCTTGAGGGGGTGGTACGCTCTGCGTGTGCGAGTTCAAATCTCGCTAACCGCACCATCGATACTATAAACTACTATAAATATCATACTTATAAAATATCGATAAAATAGGCATTTATAGCTATATAAAGCCTAAATTAAAGTTTTTTCCGTTAAAATTCATTTCGAAACTTTTTTCCTAACTTTTTATTTTTTATTCTAAAAAGTTAGGAGAAATTACCACAAGGAGTCTATTTTTAAATGCTTACACAGAAAGATATAGTAAATATTAGTCCAAAAGATAAAAAATTTTTAATTAGCGATAGTGATAATTTATTTGTATTAGTTTATCCTAGCGGCAAAAAGTCTTTTGTATTTGATTGTAAAGATCCAAAAACAAGAAAATTAAAAAGAATAACTTTGGGGCAATTTCCGCAAATATCAATTAAAGAAGCTCGAGATAAAAAAATGAGATAAAAACTTTACTAAAAACTAATGAAAGTATAAGAAAAAAAGAAGGATGTGATACAAGTTTTAGAAAAATTGCTGAACAGTATTTTCTTCAAAAAAACGACATAACAAAACGCACTCTCAATGAGTCTATTAAGCGAATGGAAAATCATTGCTATCCTATTATAGGAGATATTCCCATTAGTAATCTTAAAAGAAGCGACATTTTAAATGTTCTTGAAAAAATAAAACTACAAAAAAATCCGAAGTCGGTAAAAAAATATTTACAACATTAACTTATGCAGTTAACAAAGAGATGATTGAAAATAATATTATGCTTGGTATAAAAAGAAAGGATTTGGTCTATAACAAAAAAAACAAGACATTTTGCGACTATTACGGAAGTTTCAAAAATTAAAGAATTAATTGAAAATATTATTTATATACAATGTGATACAAATACAAAAATGGCAATCTTATTGTCGCTTCTTACTGCGCAAAGAAGTTTTAGCATAAGAAGTGCTGCTTGGGAAGATATTGATTTAGAAAATGGCTTGTGGAGCATACCTGCTTCAAAAATGAAAATGAAAAAAGCGCATTGTATACATCTAAGTGATATTGCAGTGCAATTATTAAAAGAATACAAACAAATAAGTCATCATGATCTTTTATTTAAATCCATTAAACAAAAAAGAAAGGCGATGGACTAAATGAGATCTTGAGTGATAATACAGTAAGAATGGTATTTAGAAGAATGGGATATTCAAATGAAGATTTTACTCCACATGGTTTTAGATCTATGTTTAGTACTCTAGCTCACGAAAATATTCAAAAACATCAGTTTAGTAGCAATATTATAGAAATGTGTTTGGCACATACGGAAAAAAATAAGGTTAAAGCTTCATATAATTTTGCACAAAATTTAAAAGAGAGAAGGGAGTTGATGCAATGGTATAGTGATTATTTGTGCGAAATATGCCCAAAATTAAAAGATTTTATTTTACTTGATTTTATATAAAAAGGAATAATATGAAAAACAAATATTTAAAAGAAGCATTCACTCGGGTGGGGGGGGGGTTGAAAATAAAGAAAATAGAGAAAAACTCATAAAAACCCTAATAATACACTTAAATTCTTATCTAAAAACTAAAAATAATCCAGAAAGAATTAATATTTTGGTTGAAATATATCAAGAATTACAAAAAGGTAGCCAAACTCCTGATCTTATTGATATAGAAGAACTTGAATTTAACAAAGAAGACATTTTCAAAGAATTATTTTATGCTTTAGGCGGTTTAGGAAGTATGTATTCCGTAGAAATGATACAATCAAGAATTGCAAATTTCATCAAAATACTTGGCGGAGAACCTAAACTTTTATTAGAAAGATTTACAGCATAGACTTCAAAAAGAAGTCTATGTAAATACTCAATTTTAGAAAAATTAATTATTCAATAACGCAGCTTTTATTGTATCATTTGTTGCTTTGGCATATATAGTAGTAGTATTTAGATTTGCATGTCTTAGAATTTTTTGTATGACCACAAGGTTTGTTCCTTTGGCTGTTAATCTCATGGCTAAAGTGTGTCTAAGCAAATGAAGTCCTTTTTTACTGATCAAAGCTTTAGCATAAATATTATTTACAATCAAAAAAGCATTGCTTCTATTTAAATGTTTTCCTGTGCTAGTTTGCATTATGTAATCACTATCTTGGATATTTTCTTTAAAATATTCAAGCTCATCATCTACTTCTTCTTTTTTAATAAATGCAAATTGTTCTTTACCGCCCTTGCCTATTATGGATATTTTTAATATTTCATCATCAACCTCTTCAAAATCACAAAGTTTTACATTTAAAGCTTCAGAAATTCTAAGTCCTCCATAAAGCATAAGTTTTATCAGTAAAGAATTTCTAAAACTATTGTAAACTTCTTTTTTTGCTTTTTCTTTCTCTAAAACATTATTTAGCCTTATAATTTCATTTTCATTAAGATAATTTAATTTTTCTTCTGATTTTTCTGTTCTAAATCTAATTTTCTTCATATCAAAGGAAAAAACAAACAAATCATCATTATTATCGCTTATAAAAGAAAAAAAGCTAGTTAATACTCTCAAATAAGTTATTTTTGTTTTTTTTTGATAGTTTATTGCCATTTTTTGAATTATTTTCTAAATAATTAAGAAAATTGACTAAAAAAGTCGTTTTTATATCGTTTATTTGCATTTTATCTTGATAATCTAAAGAATATTCTACAAGATCTAGTAAAATACGCCTATAAA
>NZ_MJXP01000050.1:0-630 GCF_001762855.1 Campylobacter sp. BCW_6467
TGAACTTACCCTCTCAAATATAAAAGATAAAGAACAAATTTATTTAAAAGCCCAAAAGGATTATGATGAATTAGTCCAGCATAATTTCACTCAAAGAATTTTAAATGATAAAGATTCTATAGTGGATGGAATTTATAATGAAAGGATTAAAAAGATTCATACTCAAACCATAGACTTAGCTAAAAATGTCAATGTAGGAGGAGAATACTTAACTAATGTAGGCTTATCTAAAGATACCATAGTAGGATTAAGCAATACCTTAAATGTAGGAGTAGATAATAAAGTAAGAGTATCTAAGAATTCTAGCGAATATGTAGGAGAAAACAAAGACATAGAAATAGGTGCTAATCAAAATACTATTATCCATAAAGATGAGACAAGGAATGTGAAAGGAGAAAATAAATTATTAATAGAAAAGTCTTTAACCCAAACAATAGAAAAAGAATTTTTCCTTAATGTTCATCAAAATTTATCCGCCCACATACAAGATAATACATCCTTAAAGTCCAATTCCATGCAGACAAAGGTAGAGGAACAATATTCTTTAGAATCAGATAATTCAACTTTTGACTTTCAAACAGATTGTGAAGTAAAAGCAGGTAATCAAATCCTCCATCAAGTAGGCGATAC
>NZ_MJXP01000050.1:680-7288 GCF_001762855.1 Campylobacter sp. BCW_6467
AGGTAATCAAATCCTCCATCAAGTAGGCGATACTCAAATTGTTACTAAGGGAGATTGTGTTATCATTAAAGCAGGTGGAGTTGAAGTAACTATAGACTCTAAAGGACTTGTGGTTAGAGGTGGAGAGCTTAGGGCAGAGTAATGGAAGCACTTAATCAAAAAAATAGTTTAAATATTAGGCTTTTAAGTTCTAATAATATTCTTCTGCATAATCAAGAATTTAAGCTTTATGAAATAGCACAGGGCAATAAAAAGACTATTTTTACAACCAATAGAATGAGGGAAGCTCATTTAAATGCTAGTGAAATTTTTAGTAAAGAAGCACAAAGCTTTGAATTAATTTTAAATCAATCTAGTGTTTATAAAAACAAACCCATCTATAATCATAGATTTTTATTAAGAAGTTATGAGTATGGGCATTGGTGTGAAATAAAATTTGAAAGAAAGGCAGATAAAGGCCCTATAAACTCTATTAGGCTAAAATCCAAAGAATTTACCTTAGAAAATAATGAAAAAATAGCGCGTAATTTCTATACTTTTGGTGATATAGTAGAATTTGAAGCTATTTATGAGGATACAAAAATCAAAGAAGAGCAAATTAAATGGGGTTATGTTTTTATTCAGGATAAAAACACCTTAGATAAGTTAAACAAAAACCAATTAACTAATGACAAAAAGGAAAGTTCTTTATTTGATGAAGAAATTTTAAAAGATTGTTTTTATATTGAAAAAGAAGAAGATAAAGCCCTATTATCTTCTTCTATCATTCATAGACATTTAGACAACAAAGCTTATTGTGGAAAATCTCTTAGTTTGCAACTACCAAACCCTAAAGACACACAAGAGCAAAAAGCACTATTAGTCTTTGCTTATAAAGAAATACCCAATTATAATGCCTCTTATCTTATAAGAATAAATGATTATCCACAAATTACCATTGATTGCACTCTAGCAGAAACTCATAGAGCTATAAAAGACTTACAAAAACCATCAGATATTATCGATAATAGTTTATATTTTCAAAGGTTTGATATAAAAAATGATGTGTTTTTACCGCATTTAGGCTTAAGTAAATTTGATGCATTTCCATTGCAAAACTCCATACAACATGAAAAAGAAGTTTTAGATAAATTCCACTCTAACCCAAAATACAAGCAGAATTTTGCTCTATACTCTATTGCAGGGACTTTTAATATCTTATATATACCAAGCCTTATACAAATCACTAGAGTTACAAGATTCTATAATTACCATTCTTTATATGCTGCGTGCAAAAAGGTGCGTGCTTTTATCATTAATACTGTGAATTTTAATAATAATGGTAGCGATCAGCTTATTGGGGCATGGGATTATGAGAAGGTAGGATTTGATTTATATAATTCGATAATGCAATACCGAAATACAAAATTTCATTTTAAATATACCTCACCAAAATCATTCTTATTTCCCTTATATAATTCAGACTTTCTAAAAACAAAGCAGTATTTTAATCTAGGCTTAGATTTCTTTTTATATAGCTCTACATTTTTGGATATGGATTTTAGTCATACGCAAATGCAAGATACTGCTTTTATAGTGAGGAAGTAAGATGTTTTTTGCTGGTGGTGATTATGAGCCTTTTATATATGGGCTTAGTCTTATTGCATACTATTTTCTACCCCTTTATTGTCTGACGCTTTTATTGTATAAATATAAGCCTCAATATGTGAATCTTACTCTGCATATTGGAGCTTCAGCGTTGTTATACTTAGCTATGTGGGTAATATTTGTCGATACAACTATTATCAGCCTTTTTGAAATTTTTCAAATGTTTTTAATCCCCATTATCTTGCAAATTATACATCTTACCTTTATACTCTATGCTATTATCTATACTTATTTTGATATGCAAAAGATTTCATTTACAAAAAGACTAGGCAGATATATCGTTTCATTTTTTATTGGGATTGGACTACTTATCCTTTCTTTTGTAATGATGTATGCTATTGGATATTATATCAGCTCATGGTGTGATAGATATTATCTTAAAATCGATGAGAGAAATGAGGCGATTCGCACTATAACTTTTTATGTTCTTGTTGTGGTTTTTCCCAGTATAATTGCACTACTCCTTAGCTATATCCTCTATAAAAATCATAAGTCATTTTTTACTAAGATTCTATATAGAATCTTATCTATGATAGGCAAGGACAAACCATAATACAAAAACTTATATATCAAAACCACGACTACCAACAAACACAGAAACATTTCAATCTTGGTTGTGATTTTATAATTACAAGCCCAATATTTAAAAATATTAAGATTCCAAATAATTTGGATACAAAGAATCTATTGAGGATTATAGTAAAAAGTGAGGCGAGATAATGACTGATGGATTTGGGTTTTTAGCATATGTCTTTACATTGCCTGTATTGATTCTTGGTGGTATATTTTGTGTATGTATAGTATTTTTGATAAGATTTCAAAGCTTTTGTGGGTTTGTATGTTCAAAAAGTTTTTGGATTGCTTGGCTTTTTTCATATTATTTATTATTTTTGATTATCTGCATTACTTGTGAATGGGAGTTATTAACAATGTATATCTGTGGTATTTCTTTACCTTTGGTATATTTTTAAGAAAATTTTTTATGCAATCACATTTAACTAGCTCCAAACGAATTTTCATTGAGGAGTAGTTATTATGTTTGAAACGACAAAAAATACAGAGTAAATTAAAAGGAGTTCTTATGCAAAAGTTTTTAATAGTTTTAGGATTGTGTTTAATGTTAGCCATTAGTGCTAATGCTCAATCTCCAAAAGAAGCCAAACCTAGCTTTGATTGTGCTAAAGCTAGCACAGAAGTTGAAAAGATAATATGCAATGATGAAGATGGGGAGTTACAGAATTTAGATCGCTATATGGGTGAAGTCTATACACAATTAAGAAAAGAATTAAAGATTTCTAATTTTGCTGATAAGGAGCAAAGGCTAAAAGATCTTTTAGATTCACAAAGAGCATTTATTAAAAATTTAAATAAAGTTGATTTTATAAAAGATGCTTATGAAGAGCGCATTACACAATTACTTAAACTTCTAGGAGAAGTGCTAGATTCTAACAATAAAGAATTATGTGAATATGCAAGAAGATATGAGAGTGATGACAGTAAATGGCAAGAAGTTCCTCCATCTGTCAATCCTCCCTTTAGTATAGGTTATTGTGCTTTTGGAGCAAATAATCAATATGGCATTTTTTATCATTATTGCACAGAAAAAAGAGAGATTATAAAAAAAGAAATGGCAAAAGCTATCAAAGAAAAAAGTCTTTTTATCAGTCCTCCTAGAGTCTATAAAAGAAAAATTGATATTAATAATGATGGGGTGTTAGATAATGTAATTCTTTCACGAGGGGAATATTTTAGTGCACTTGCAATATATAAAAATGGTAAGCTAGATGCAAAAGCAAGTGGTAAAATCTATGGAGATGATCTGCATTTTCATGGAGAAAAAACTAGTTATCAAACTGTAATGGTTAATGAAGTGCCTAGCATAGCATTTGATACATATGCCCTGCCAAGCAATAAAATTTCAGGAATACCAGAACAAGCAGAATTTAACTCTGAAATTCCTATACTAAGCTATTTAACTTATGGAGTTATGGAATTTCAAGGAAAAAATTATATTACTCTATGGAACAGGAGATTTCTTAATGATGAGAATTCTACCTATCCAAAAACACGCATTTATCTTTTAGAAGGTAATAAAAGAGAGTTAAAATGCACTTATTAAAAAGGAATAATTGATGTTTGAAACGACAAAAAATCTTGAATATAAAAAAGAAGCATTAAAAATTATATTGGCTAGCGAAGGTTTTAAGAAGCTCCCATATAACGATAGAGCAAAAAATGACAATAGTGGATATTTAACTATAGGCTATGGTATTAATTTACAAATAAGAAATTGGTTGATTGCTACATTAAATGAATTAGGATTATTTGGGAGTGTAAAAGATTTAAAGTCTGAAAAAGATATAGAGGCTTTAGATAATAAAGATAATAAAGCTATGATTGATGAATTTTACAATATTACAAAACAAGTTGTAACGGATACAACCATAAACAATGTGAGAATACAACTTAATAATTTATTAAAGAAATATAATGGCGCTAGTAGTGCTAGTTTTGAAATCACAAAAGAGCAAGGATTAAATATTAAAGAAATAGTTTCTGAAACTATCTTTAATGGCGTTTCTGCAGTTAACGATAAAACTTTAAAAATGGATGAAGAAACTAATGAATATGCAGGAATTTTATCTTATGCTTTTAATGTTGGAGATGATTCTAGGAAATATTTCTTTGATATATGCAACAAAGATAAAGATAATCGTTTCTTAGCATTCTTTACTTTACGATATGGGGTTAATTTTAGTTTAAATTATAAACATAACAATAAAGATAAAGATAAAAGCTCATATCAGAAGATTTTTGAAAATAGTAATGTCTATGGTATAGCCAAAAGGAGATTTTGGGAATCTTTATTTTTTGGATTTGAATACAAAGAAAACAGAGCTTTTAAGATGGCAATAGGTATATTTAAAATATTGAATTTTAAATATACTCATAGAAAAGTTAAAGATAAACATACAAGCAAAATTAAAGAAATTAGCGAATATTATGTCATAGATTTTCAAAAAGAAAAACCCAATCAAACATATTTAGATTGGATTATAAAATATGAAGATGAATTGCTCTATGCTAAAAAAAATCAAAACCAAACTTATCAAGAATTTTATAATGCTGATGCAAGAGCAAATAATCTTCCTGAAAAGTTTAGAAATATACAGGGAATCACTCCAAATAAAGATAACTTTCTCTCCCCCTATCTATCCTACCTAAACACCCTCACTCAAAAAAAATTTTAGCTTAGATAATATTTATTGTATTGCTAATTATTGTGAGAATTTAGGTGCTAATAAATTGGATAATGTTACCTTGCTTAATAAAACTTTAAGACAAAAGTTTGAAAAACTAGAAGCAAATACACCCCATAATATTCTTATACTCTATCCAAATCCCACTCCATCTATTATACAAATAAAACAACCTAAAAATACTTTTATTACTTTACTTATAGGAGCAAAAGCAAAAATAGATTGTTCTAAATTGATAGAAGATCAATGTGAGCTAATGTATTTAAAATATGATCCAACACAAGAAGAACAACAAGCAATTAATCCACAAGCTTTTTCTTGTAGCACCCAAGAAGAACTTATTTTAAAAAAAGAAGATGAAATATACTTTAAAGCAGTAAAAAACAATATATCATATTTTATTAATAAAAACGATGGAATTTTAAAAGTTGCTCTTGCTGGTAATGAAGAAAATGCTATAGAATTATACAGTTTTGCTAAAGAAAATCAATTTAAAATTTTACAAGATAAAGCTTCAAAGATGCTAAAAATCTATTTAAAACTAGAAAGGTATAGTAGCGAAGAGATTTTATCACATAGAGGGGGAAATTTTGAATTAACACTTAATAATCTTAAGATTTTAGATAAAAATGGAAATAATCATGAAACCATCACTAAAGTATTTCTTCATAATTGTGAGAACAGAAGGATTTATGAAAGTTTAAAGTTAGAGTATCAAGAAGGCATTTATAAGAGCAGTTTCAAGATTGATTTAATTTTAGATGAAAACTCTTCTTTTTTTAAAAGGGCTACAAAATGTATTATAGCTACAAAAACCTTAGAAGGCTTTAGCACAAGTCAAATACATAAAATTGGAAATGTGGCAATAGTCTCTTTAAGTTCTGCAGATAAGAAAGGTGGAAGCTATACTTTTACAAATAAAGTAAGTATGCAAGATTTTGGAGAAAATCTTTATTTAGATACTGAGGCAAATGGGTATGAAAAACAAATAAAAAATTCAAGAAAGAATTTATATATCACAAGTTTGCAAGCTTATAAAGAAAAAGAACAGCAAAATACTACTGATAAAATCCCTTACAATGAAACTATTTTTGTTAGAGCTTACTTAAATAATGAGGAGAAATTTTTCTTCGATGAGACAATTAAATGGGCATATTGTATAAAAAAAGAAGAGGAATTAGAATGCAATCAATCTAAAATTAAGATTTTAGAAAATCTTCAAGGAAATGATATAGCCTTTAATACTTCTATGCTTTCACAAGATGATAGGAATATACTTTATAATATGAATGAAAAATATCAATTAATTTTATTTGCCTATTTTAACACACCTGCTTTTAAAACAACACAAGGAATAACGCATTTAGTGTTAAAATGACTAAAGATTTAAACTATACAAAACAAAGCCATTGAACTTACCCTCTCAAATATAAAAGATAAAGAACAAATTTATTTAAAAGCCCAAAAGGATTATGATGAATTAGTCCAGCATAATTTCACTCAAAGAATTTTAAATGATAAAGATTCTATAGTGGATGGAATTTATAATGAAAGGATTAAAAAGATTCATACTCAAACCATAGACTTAGCTAAAAATGTCAATGTAGGAGGAGAATACTTAACTAATGTAGGCTTATCTAAAGATACCATAGTAGGATTAAGCAATACCTTAAATGTAGGAGTAGATAATAAAGTAAGAGT
>NZ_MJXP01000051.1:0-24453 GCF_001762855.1 Campylobacter sp. BCW_6467
CAAGATGATAATGCAAACGAAACTTTAGAAACTCAAAATTTAGAAGATGAAAATTTAGAACAAGAAGCAACTAAAGAACAGACTCAAGAAGACATTCAAACTGATTTAGATTTAACTTTGGAAGATGGCGGAAGCGAAAAAGAAGACTTAAGCCAAGAACATACAGCTTTGGATACTGAGCCTAGTTTAGATGAACTAGATGATAAAAATGATGAAGATTTAGAAATCAAAGAAGATGACAAAAATGAAGAAATAAAAAAGCAAGAATTATTAAACGATTCTAAAGCAAATACATTAGAAATGCAAGAAGAGCTTAACGAATCTCAAGATGATAATGCAAACGAAACTTTAGAAACTCAAAATTTAGAAGATGAAAATTTAGAACAAGAAGCAACTAAAGAACAGACTCAAGAAGACATTCAAACTGATTTAGATTTAACTTTGGAAGATGGCGGAAGCGAAAAAGAAGACTTAAGCCAAGAACATACAGCTTTGGATACTGAGCCTAGTTTAGATGAACTAGATGATAAAAATGATGAAGATTTAGAAGATAACAAAGAATTACAAGCTAATATAAGCGACTTTGATGATCTTCCTGTGGTTGAAGAGCAAGAAAAAGAAATGGATTTTGATGATATTCCTGAGGATGCTGAATTTTTAGGTCAAGCAAAAGATAATGAAGAATCAGAGGAAAATTTAGAGGAGTTTGCTCCTGTTGTGGAAGAAGATGTTCAAGATGAAATGGATGATTTTATTTCAAATTTAAGCACTCAAGATCAAATCAAAGAAGAACTAGCTCAACTTGATGAGCTTGATTATGGTATTGATAGTGATAATAGTAGCAAGGTTTTAGAAGATTTTAAAGATGAGCCAATTTTAGACGATACAGAATTAGGAACAAATGAAGAGGAAGTGGTTGTGCCAAATTTAAATATAAGTGATTTTGATGCATTGAAAGAAAGTGATATACAAGAAGCTCTTGGAGAGGAAATTGTAGAAAAAAATGAAGAGCCTATAGTAAGTAATGCAACTAAAGATGATAATAGCGAAGAGATAGTTAATGAGCTTAGCCAAAGCATAGCAGGAGCGATCACTTCAAGTATTAAGGATGATACCTTAAAAGCTGCTCTTAAGGGTATGAATATGAATATAAATATAAACATTAGTTTTAAAGAGGATTAAAATTGCAAGGTTTTATTTTGTTGATTTCAGGTCCTAGTGGAGCTGGAAAATCAACTCTTTTAAAAAAACTTTTTGATGAATTTGAAGATGAGCTTTATTTTTCTATTTCTTCAACAACTCGCAAACCAAGAGAGGGTGAAAAAAATGGAATACATTATCATTTCATATCCCATGAAGAATTTCAAAAAGGTATAGATGGTGATCATTTTTTAGAATGGGCTAAGGTGCATGAAAATTTTTATGGCACTTCTTTAAAGCACACTCAAAATGCTTTAGATAATGGAAAAATAGTTGTTTTTGATATTGATGTGCAAGGATTTAAAATAGCCAGACAAAAAATGGCTGATAAGATTGTTTCTGTTTTTATTACTACAAAAAATAAAGATGAGTTAAAAAAAAGACTTATTAAGCGAAATACTGATACAATAATACAACTAGAAAAAAGATTACAAAACGCTAGTGATGAAATGAAAGAGCTTAGCGACTATGATTATCTTATCATTAATGATGAGCTAAAGCAAAGCTATGAAGCATTGCGAGCGATTTTAATTGCCCATAAATTTAGAACCAAAGGGCAGAATCTAGGACAAATTCAAAATATTTGGAATGAAGGAGAATAAAATGGGTGGTTGGTCAAGTCCAAGTCATTGGTTGATTATTTTATTGATTGTTGTATTGCTTTTTGGAGCAAAAAAAATTCCAGAACTTGCAAAGGGTTTAGGCAAAGGTATTAAAACTTTTAAAGATGAAATGAATAATGATGATGAAGTAGCAAAAAATACTCAAAAAATAGAAGAAAACAAAAATACAACTAATAATACAAATGCTGATGCAAGTATAGACGAAACAAAAAAAGCTTAAGGTTTAGTCTTTTGAAAAGTATTATTTTTAATGAAATTAAAAAGATTTTAGAGTGTGATTTTACACTTGAAAATCCAAAGGATAAAAATTTAGCACATTTTGCTACCCCTTTGGCTTTTTCACTGGCTAAGGAATTAAAAAAATCTCCTATGTTGATCGCTAGCGACTTAGCGAGCAAATTTCAAAATCATGATTGCTTTGAATCGGTTGAAGCTGTAAATGGGTATTTAAATTTTAGAATTTCCAAAACTTTTTTAAATGAACTTGCAAATCAAGCTTTAGCAAATCCAAATGATTTTACTAAAGGAGAAAAAAAACAAGAAAGTTTTTTGCTTGAATATGTGAGTGCAAATCCTACTGGGCCTTTGCACATAGGACATGCAAGAGGCGCTGTTTTTGGAGACACCTTAACAAGACTTGCGAGACATTTGGGCTATAAATTTGATACAGAATACTATGTCAATGATGCGGGTAATCAAATTTATTTATTAGGACTTTCTATTTTGCTAAGTGTGAAAGAAAATATACTTCATGAAAATGTTGAATATCCAGAGCAATATTACAAAGGCGAGTATATAGCAGATTTGGCAAAAGAAGCTTTTGAAAAATTTGGTAAAGAATTTTTTAGTGAAGAAAATATCCCTAGTTTGGCTGATTGGGCAAAAGATAAAATGCTTGTTTTGATTAAACAAAATTTAGAACAAGCAAAGATTAAAATTGACAGCTATGTAAGCGAGAGATCGTATTATGACGCTTTAAATGCAACTTTAGAATCTTTAAAAAAACATAAAGGAATTTACGAGCAAGAAGGTAAAATTTGGCTTGCTTCTTCGCAAAAAGGCGATGAAAAAGATAGGGTAATTATCCGTGAAGATGGACGCGGGACTTATTTGGCAGCAGATATTGTTTATCATAAGGATAAAATGAGTCGTGGTTATGGCAAGTGTATTAATATCTGGGGAGCAGATCATCATGGTTATATCCCTAGAATGAAAGCTGCGATGGAGTTTTTGGGATTTGACTCTAATAATCTTGAGATTATTTTAGCACAAATGGTTTCCTTGCTTAAAGATGGAGAGCCTTATAAAATGAGTAAAAGAGCAGGAAATTTTATCTTGATGAGCGATGTAGTTGATGAAATAGGAAGTGATGCTTTGCGTTATATCTTTTTGAGTAAAAAGTGCGATACTCATTTGGAATTTGATATTAGTGATTTGCAAAAAGAAGATAGTTCTAATCCTGTGTATTATATCAACTACGCACACGCTAGAATTCATCAAGTGTTTGCTAAAGCTGGTAAAACAATCGATGATGTAATGGGAGCTGATTTACAAAGTTTAAATCAAGATGGCGTAAATTTGCTTTTTGAAGCTTTGAATTTAAAAGCTATTTTAAGTGATGCTTTTGAGGCTAGAGCTTTGCAAAAAATTCCTGATTATCTTAAAAATTTAGCTGCAAATTTTCATAAATTCTACAATGAAAATAAAGTTATAGGCTCTGCAAATGAAAATGATTTACTTAAATTATTTTCTTTGGTTGCTCTTAGTATTAAAACCGCATTTTCTTTAATGGGTATTGAAGCGAAAAACAAAATGGAACATTAAAACAGCATTTGGCTGTTTTAATAATTTAGCAAAAATACTGCTATTATTACGATAATGATGCCTAAAATTCCTATTTTGTTTAATTTTTCTTTATATAAAATCCATCCACCAAGACAAGTTCCTATGATGCCTATAGCACCCCAAGTTGAGTAAGCTATGCTTAAAGGAACGTATTTTAAAGAAAAAGAAAGTAGAAAAAAAGCAAGTATAGCATTGACAATCGCAGCCAAGCCCCAAATTTTATGCTTAAAACCATCTGATTTTTTTAGCAATAAATTTGCTATGATATCTAAGAATGCTGATAAAACAATGATAAAAATATACATTATTCTTTAACCTCGCCTATATTAATCATGATAATTCCAACGATAGAAAGAACAATACCTAGAATTTGAGTTAAGGTTAAACTCTCTTTAAAAACTATAAAAGAAACCAAAAGTATAAGAATAATCCCTAAAAGTTCCCATACAGCATAGGCTATGCCTACTTGAATTTTTTTAATCGCTTTGCCCATAAAAAAATAAGAAAAAGCTATAAATAAAGCCATAAATATATAGCCTAAAATTTGATTTTCCATTTTTAAAAAACTAGTACCTAAAACTTCAAATACAATAGCAACAATCAAGAAAAACCAAGCAACAAAAAGTTCTTTTTTTGCGATATTCAAAAACTTCTCCTAAAATAAATGGTAAAATCATACCATTTAAAGCTTTAATTAGCCTTTTTAGTTTATACTTTTAAGTTTGAAAATCTTTAAAGAAAGTGAGAATTTATGGGACGAGCATTTGAATACCGAAGAGCTTCTAAAGAGGCTAGATGGGATAAAATGAGCAAGCTTTTTCCTAAGCTTGCTAAAGCCATACAAGTAGCTGCTAAAGAAGGTGGCACTGATCCTGATATGAATCCAAAATTAAGAAGTGCTATAGCTACAGCAAAAGCAAATAATATGCCAAAAGATAATATAGATGCGGCTATTAAGCGTGCGAGTGGAAAAGATAGCGCAGATATTAAAAACATTCATTATGAAGGAAAAGCTGCGCATGGAGCTTTAGTTATAGTTGAATGTATGAGTGATAACCCTACACGCACCGTGGCCAATGTAAAAGCTATTTTTAGCAAGAATGGTGGAGAAGTTTTACAAAATGGATCTTTAGGCTTTATGTTTACAAGAAAAGCGGTTTTTCATCTTGAAAAATTTGCAGGAGATTTAGAAGAATTAGAACTTGATTTGATCGATGCAGGGCTTGAAGAATTAGAACAAAATGAAGAAGAGTTGGTAATTAGCGGTGATTATACTGCTTTTGGTGAGCTAAGCTCTGCTATAGAAACTAAGGGTTTAATTCTTAAAAAAGCAGGACTTGAGTATATACCAAACAATCCTGTAAGCTTTAGTGAAGAACAGCTTAGTGATATAGAAAAGCTTTTAGATAAGTTAGAAGATGATGATGATGTTCAAGCTGTTTATACAAATATAGATTAAGGAGAAAATATGATAAAAACAATCGACACAAGCAAAGTAAACGAATATAAATTTGCTCTTATAGAAACTGAAAAAGGCACAATGAAACTAAAACTTTTTGGCGATGAGGCTCCACAAACGGTTTGTAATTTTGCTACTTTGGCTAATGAAGGATTTTATAAAGATTTAAATTTCCATCGTGTGATCCCAAATTTTGTCATACAAGGAGGTTGTCCACACGGCAATGGTATAGGTGGGCCTGGATATGAAATCATTTGTGAATGTGATGATCAAGAACATAAACATGAGCGTGGAACCTTATCTATGGCACACGCAGGACGCGATACGGGTGGCTCTCAATTTTTTATTTGTCACAGCCCTCAAGCTCATTTAGATGGAGTTCATACTGTTTTTGGGCAAATTGATCCAAAAGATGAAGAAAGTTTGAAAGTTTTAGACTCTATACGCCAAGGAGATAAAATTTTAGACATAAAAATTTGCGATAAAATTTAAAAATTTAAAACTTTAAAACTTTTTTGAAACTACAATATTTACAAAGCTAGTCATAAGTTTGACTAGCTAAAAATGATTAATGTATAATTTTTTTTTAAACTTTTTTTTCTATAATCACAATTTTAATTTACTAAATGTAACAAAATTACAAGGAGTTATGATTATGAAAACTAAGTTTTCACTTATTTTAAGTGCTTGTCTTCTTTCATCTTCACTTTTTGCTAAAAATACAGATGATGAGATAACCAAGCTTCAAAAACAGCTTGCACAAATTCAAGCTGAACTTGCACAAATTAGAAAAGAAAGAGAAGCTCAAGCTAAGCAAAATGAAGCTGTAAAAGCTGAACTTGCTGATCTTAATGATAGAGCTGATGAAACAGAATTTCAAGCTGCTTTGAGCAAGGTTAAATTTGGACTTGAGTTTTCAACAGCGGTTTCAAATACAAACTATAAAGTTAGCGGACAAGATTATAGTGCTAATAACAAATGGATGAATGAGCTTCATTTAAATATGAATGCTGATATTAATGATAAAACCAAATTTTATGGTCGTTTATCTATGGCTAAAAACTGGTCTCAAATGGGTTGGAGTGGTACTCCTTATGACTTAGATGCAGGAAGAAACACAAGAACAAGTGGGCCTGTACTTTATGTAGATAGAGCTTATCTTGACTACTATATCACACCTGAGTGGATTGCAACTATAGGAAGACAGCCAGGAACCGATGGTCCAGGAAGTAATCTTAGAAACAATGCTTTAAGACAATCCACTTATCCAGCCTTGGCAATCAACGCTCTAGGTGATGCAGCGGTGATCACTTATAAACCTGAAAATTTGCAAGATCATAAGGTAGCTATCCGTGCAGCTTATGGTAAAACTTATCAATGGGATGAAGAAGGTAAGGTAAGAGACTGGATGAGCGATCAAAAAGATGCTGATGCGAATCTTTACTATGCTGCAGTAGAAGGAGAGCTTCCTATAGAAGGTATGGGAGATAATCTTATTATCTTCAATGTAGCTCATATGACTGATTTTGCATTACCATTTCCAGAAACCAATCTTCCAATTGGCCCAAGCGGTACTTTGGTTAATGTTTTACAAGATGGTGTTTATAATCTAGGAAATTTAACTTTAGCAAATATTCATTTTGAAAACTATAATGCTTTTGGTACAAATTTTAATTATTTTGTGTCTTTAGGGTATTCTAACGGAGCAAATGCACATACTCTACATCCAAATCCTGCTGTGCAATCTCTATTTGAATTTAATGAAAAAGATGGTTATGCTGTGCATGTAGGTGGACGCTATGATTTTACCAAGGCTTTAAAAGTAGGATATGAGTTCTTCTGGGGAAGTAGATACTGGTATACTATGAGCCGTCCAAGTATCAATGATCCGCTTAATATAAGAATGACAAGAGGAACGGCACATGATTTTTATGTGATTTATCAACTTGATAGATATCAATTCTTACGCTTAAGCTATACCAATATCCAAAATATTTGGGGTAATCGTGGCTTACCATTTGGTGGAGCGAAAAAAGATAAAGCAAGAGCTGATAATATCATGTTAATGTATAATGTAAAATTCTAAGGAGCAAAAGATGAGAAAAATACTTTTTGCAAGTTTATTACCTATCATTGCTTTGGCTGATTGTGCAAGTTTGATGGCAAAATACGAAGCTCCAGAGCCAGAGTCAAAAACAATGAAACAAGTTGAACGCTGGATTAGTAAAAAAGTTAGCGATCCAGCTGATGCTGCTGTTTTAAAAGAGTGCATGATCGCTCGTGCAGCGGACAATCCAAATCAAGTTTCAGTTGCAGGTAAATAAAAAAAGCGGTGTAAAACCGCTTTTTACTGTTTAATCTTTTAAGCTACAATTTTTTAAAATTTTCTTCAAATAAGGCTAATATGCAAGAAATCATTTCTTTTATTGTTGAGACGGCTAGTGCTTGGGGGTATTTGGGTATTATTATCTTAATGACCTTAGAGAGTTGTTTTATACCTTTTCCAAGTGAAGTTGTTATGATACCTGCTGGATATTTGGCACATAAAGGCGAACTTGATATCACTCTTTGTATACTTAGTGGGACTTTAGGTTCTGTTTTAGGGGCTTTGATTAATTACTATATTTGCTTTTTTTGGGGTAAAAATTTTGTATTAAAATGGGGTAAGTATTTTGGTATAAATGAAGCCAAATTTGCTAAATTTGAAGAATTTTTTAACAAACACGGGGAATTTTCAACCTTTACTTGTCGTCTTTTACCAGGAATTCGTCAGTATATTTCTATGCCTGCAGGTTTGGTAAAAATGAAACTTATAAATTTTATACTTTTTACTGCACTTGGTAGTGCTATTTGGGTGGCTATACTTGTATTTTTGGGTTATTATATAGGACAAAATGAAGAGTTGATTAAAACTTATTTAACTCAAATTTTAATCATTATAATTGTTTTTGTGATTTTAGCAAGTTTAATTTATATCAAAATCAAAAAGCCTTTTAATAAATGATTTAAATTATAAATATTTTTTCTTTATTATTTTCAAATTTGCTATAATTGTAATAAATTCAAGTTAAAGATGATCAAAATATGGAAAAACCTGATATACAAAGATTAACTAATTTTTTAATCATATATACTAAAACTTTACTAGGTGCTGGAACTTATACAGCTAGGGTGGCAAAATGCGTAGGAAGAATAGCCGAGGTTTATGGCTATGAGATAAATATCAATTTCTTTTTTCATCATATTACTTTAAATGTTGTAGATATGGATGATAACTCCATTCAAAGAACTTATGTCATACCCAATCATCATGCCCATGTTAATTTTAAGCTTATTTTTGATTTAAGTGTTTTAAGCTGGGCTATATATGATCACAAATACGATCTTGAAAAAGCAAAAGTCGTTTTTGAGCAAATTTCTCAACAAAAAAAGCATTCTTATTTGCTTAATCTTTTATTTGTTTCTATGGCAAATTCAGCTTTTTGTAGGCTTTTTGGTGGTGATTTTGGTGCTGGAAATTTGGTGTTTTTTGCAACTTTTGTGGGATTGTTATTAAGATATATTTTAACTAAAGCAAAGATTGATTTAAGAATTCAATACATCCTTTGTTCTTTTATCTCATCGTGGTTTGTATTTTTTGGACTGGATATGGGATATACCAATACTTCTGATGTGGCTTTGGGTTCTAGTATTTTATATCTTATACCAGGGGTATTTTTTATAAATTCTGTGATTGATATATTAAAAGATCATATTTTAATGGGGCTTAGCCGTATTATCAGCGTGGCTATTTTGATTTGTTGTATAGCACTTGGAATTTACATGACACTTAGTATTTCGGATTTTGGGATTTTAAGATGATTGAATTTATTTTAAGAGATATGTTTTTTGCTGCTGTGGCGGGATTTGGCTTTGCTTATGCTTGCAATCCACCTTTAAAAACCCTTATTTTATCTGCTATTTTAGCAGCAATTGCACATGGGCTTCGTTTTACTTTGGTGGAATATTTTCATTTTCAAACTTTAGCAATTGCAACTTTTGTTGCTTCATTTTGTATAGGATGTTTAGGAATTGTTCTAGCAAAAATCATCAAAACCCCTGCTGAAATTATCGCTTTTCCTGCTCTTATTCCTATGATACCTGGAATTTATGCTTATAAAGCGATTTTGTATCTTATTTCTTTTATACGCAGTGATGATTTGAAGGCTAAGTCTGAATTTTTGGTTCAATTTTTTGATTATTTTTTTACAACTGTTTCTGTGACTTTGGCTCTAGCTATAGGAGTGAGTGTTACTTTGCTTATATTTTTTGAACAAAGTTTTATGATGACTAGACATGCAAAAAAACATTAAAACTTGTTGTAAAATTGTTTAACATTTCTTTTTATAATTTTAAATCAAAAATTTAAAAAAGGTGGTATTGTATGTTATGTCCAGTTTGCAATGTGGATTTGGTTATGAGCGATAGGAGTGGAGTTGAGATTGATTATTGTCCAAAATGTCGTGGCGTTTGGCTTGATCGTGGAGAACTTGACAAAATCATAGAACGCAGTGTCCCTAATGCAGCAAATTTTAACCAAGTTTCAAGACAAGAGTCAAGATATAATAACTCAGCTTATCATCAGCACAATGATTACTATAAAAAGAAAAGGAAAGAAAGTTGGCTAGGCGAACTTTTTGACTTTTGATTTTTATAAGAATAACAAATATTTATATTCTTTTTAACTTAATATCTTAAAATGTCAAGCAAAAAGGATATAAAATGTATAAATTTTTATCACATGAGCCTTTAGCTAACAAATCTTGTAATCATAATCACGAAGAACATTCTCATGAACATCATCATTCCCATGCTGATGCAAGGAGTATGGATAAAAAGATTTTAAAAATTTCTCTTTTAATGACTTTTTCTATGATGCTTGTGCAATTTATTTATTCAATCCTTTCAAATTCTTTGGCACTTTTAAGCGATACTTTGCATATGTTTTCTGATGTTTTTGCCTTAGCTCTTAGTTTTTTAGCCATTATAGCTGTAGAAAAATGGCAAGATCATCAAAAGACCTTTGGGTATTTTCGTCTTGAAGTTTTGGTGGCTTTTATCAATGCTTTAACCATTATTTTATCGGCTTTATTTATCATTTATGAGGCTATAGAAAAATTTATTAATCCAAAAGAAATTGACGCTAAAACCATGATAATTGTAGCTATTTTGGGCTTTTTGGTAAATGGGGTTAATGCTTTGATGATGTTTAAGGGTGCAAATTTAGAAAATGTCAATATGAAATCTGCTTTTTTACATATGATGAGTGATTTATTGGGTTCTTTAGTGGTTATTATAGGTGGGATCGCGGTGTATTTTAGTGGTATTGTTTATATAGATACGATTTTAGCTATTGTATTATCAATCTTGCTTTTAAGATGGGCAATTATCTTGCTTAAACAAAGCGCTAATGTCTTACTTGAAAGTTCTCCTGTGGATATAGAAAAAGTAAGACAAGTTTTGCTTTTAAATCCTAGTGTGGATGAGGTAGTGGATTTGCATATTACTCAAATCACCAATAAAATGCTAGTAGCTTCTATGCACTTAAAAGTGAAAGTTTGCGATCTAAAGGAATTTGAAAAACTATCTCAGGATTTATCCCATAAATTACTACATGAATTTGAAATCGGGCACATTACTATACAACCTATAAGGAGTGAAAATGAAATTTAAAGTAAAAAATGTTAATTGCATAGGTTGTGTAAATTTGATCAAAAATTCTCTTGAAGATGAATTTGGTAATATAGAAGTAGATTTGGAGCAAAAAATTTTAAGTTTAAATTTAGAAGAAAATCAAGTATCAAATTTTACAAAAGAATTTCAAGATTTAGGTTTTGAAATCATAGAGCGTTTATAATGGAAGAATTGCGTATAAAAATAGGTAAAATGACTTGCGTTAATTGTTCTAACGCTATAGAAAGAGCTTGTAAAAAAATTGATGGTGTTAAAGATGCTAGTGTTTCTTATGTGAATTCTAGCGGAGTTTTTTTACTTGAAGATCAAGAAAAACGCAAAGATATCATCGCAAAAATTAAAAATTTAGGCTTTGAAATTTTAGAAGATGAACAAAGCTTGAACGCATACAAGGCAAAAAAACACTTAGAATTAAGAAAAAATTTGCTCTTAAGTATAGTTTTGAGTGTGATTATTATGTATTTTGAAATGTTTGTTAAAAGTTCTTTTTCGCAAAATATCCAAATGGCTTTGAGTTTTTTTGGGATATTTTATTGCGGGAGAGATTTTTTTTCTCATGCTTTTTTAGGACTTAAAAGTAAAAATTTAGATATGAATACCCTTGTAGCTTTAGGGACTTTGAGTGCTTTTGTGTATTCTTTTTTGGTGTATTTGCAAATTTTTAAAGAAGAAGATTTGTATTTTAGTGGTGCAATGATGATTATTTCCTTTGTGCTTTTAGGAAAATATCTTGAAAGTAAAGCTAAATTTAAAGCACAAGATTATCAAAGAATTTTGGAAAATATAGATACAAAAAAGACAAAAATTTTGCTTGAAGATGAAAGTATTAAAGAAATTCCAAGTTCTTTTGTCAAAAGTGGCGATGTGCTTTTGGTAAAAGAAGGAGAAAGCATTGTTGCAGATGGAGTAGTGCTTTTAGGGAGCGCAGAGCTTGATATGAGTTTTTTAAATGGAGAGTTTTTGCCTGTTTTAAAAAAAGAAGGCGATGAAGTTCAAGCAGGAGCAGTAGTTTTAAATGGCGCTTTAAGGATCAAAGCAAACAAAAAGGCTATGGATAGTACTTTAGAACAAATCAAAAATCTAGTTTTTGAAGCAGGAAATATTAAAAGTCCTTTGGCAAATTTAGCAGATCAAATTTCTAAATACTTTGTAGGGGGTATAATATTTTTTGCTTTTTTAGTTTTTGTTTTTTGGGCGGTAAAAGCGGATTTAAATACAGCTTTTTTACACGCTTGTGCTGTGCTTTTGATTTCTTGTCCTTGTGCTTTAGGGCTTGCAACGCCTATAGCTTTGGTTGTGGCAAGTGCAAATGCGGCAAAAAATTTCATTCTTATTAAAAATCCTGCTGCTTTAGAAAAATTAGCCTTAGTTAAGTACGCTTTTTTTGATAAAACAGGTACATTAACAAAGGAAAATTTGAGTATTTTTAAGCACAATCTTTCTAAAGATGATTTTGATAAATTATGTCAAATTGAAAGTTTAAGCTCTCATCCTATAGCCAAGGCTTTGCATAAAGATCAAATTTTTGATTTAAAGGGCGAGGGAAGAGTGATTGTGGGTTCTGGTATAAAATACAAAGAAGATAATAATATTTATCTTGTAGGTAGCGCGGAGTTTTTGCACAAAAATGAAGTTGACACAAAAGAAAGCGATATCTTTTTTGATTCTTTTAAAGAATATGTTAGGGTGTATTTTGCTAAGAATAAAAAGTGTTTAGGTGGTGTTTTGTTAAGCAATGCTTTAAAAGATGGGGCCAAAGAGCTTGTGTTAAATTTAAAAAAGCAAAATCTTAAAACTTTTATTTTAAGTGGTGATCATATAAAAAATGTAGAAAAAATAGCCAAAGAATTACAAATAGATGAATTTCACGCTCAACTTAAGAGTGAAGAAAAACTACAAATCATTCAAAAATTTAAAAAAACTCTTTTTGTAGGAGATGGGATCAATGATGCGGCGGCTTTATCTGCTGCAAGCGCGAGTATGAGTTTCTCAAAAGCAAATGAACTTGCAAAAAAAACAGGGGATTTTATCTTGATAAAAGATGATTTATCAGCGATTTTTAAATGTTTTAAACTTGCTAAAAAAACACGCAGTATTATCAAGCTAAATCTTTTTTGGGCTTTTATTTATAATGTACTTTGCATTCCTATCGCAGCAGGATTTGTACCTTTTATCACTTTAAGTCCTCATATAGCAGCACTTGCAATGTGTTTTAGTTCTGTTGCTGTGGTACTTAATTCTTTAAGGCTTAGAAAATCTAAGCCTTGATCTCATTAATAGCGCGATAAGCTTGGTCGATAGCTGAATGCATATAAGCTGACCAATCTGAATCTGAATTAGCTATAACAATATTGCCAAAAGGTTTTCTAGCTATAAGCCTGGTTTGCTCTGCAATTTTAGGATCATCATAAAGACTATTTTCTGTATAGGAGTAACAATGCCCCCAGCGATTTACAACAATTGCTAATATATCTTTTTCGTGGTTAAAACCTGCAGATCCCAACATTCCTTGAAGTTGTTCCCTAATGATTTTTTCATGTTCTTTAAAACTCATGGTAAATAATAGATTTCTACCTACTCTGGCTCTATCTCTTGCATCAAGCCCTTCAAGATCAATACCTTGAATATTGGCTAGAGCTAAAGGAGAGCAAACCATATGAATACATATAGGTTTTTTTGGATCTCTTGGGTGATGATAGCCACCCATATCAACCGGATAATCAAGTTTTGTTCTAGCGTAAGGCATTTTCGGTGAATAAATTTCGTGAACTCCTAGTTTAATAAATGGTTCCCAATTGCTTATAATTACTTTGGTGTGAAGTAGAGATGTTTTTACATTTTTACTTAAGGCTTCTTTTTGTTCTTTAGGTAAACTAGGGATAATATAAGGAATCATACTGTTATAATTAGCCATTACAACATTTTTTGCTTTAATTCTATATTTTTTTCCTTGATTGATATAGCTTATTAAGGTTCCATTTTTTGTATTTTCTACATGAATAACAGTGCTGTTTAATCGTAAACGAACTTTATTATTAGGGTCATCAAGTTTTGAGTAATCAAAATGGGCTAAGGTGATATCGTCCATATCTTTACCTTTTTGTGACACTGTAGGAATCAGCTTTCTTACCATTAATCTTGCTACTGTAGCATTTCCATCGGCACAATGATAAATGTAAGGTTCTTCCATTTCGGCCAAAGCTTCTCCTTCGATAGGATCAAGTCCTAATTTATCAAACCCAGGTAAAAAAGAAATTCTTGCATCCTCACAAGAGATTGCATCTATACCTAAAGCTAAAAAATCATCCGTCATTCCCTCAAAAAATGTTATGGCTTTTTGGGATAATTTTACTTTTTCTTCTAAGAATTTTTTGTAACTTGTTTT
Source organism: Campylobacter sp. BCW_6467 (assembly GCF_001762855.1). Taxonomy (NCBI): domain Bacteria; kingdom Pseudomonadati; phylum Campylobacterota; class Epsilonproteobacteria; order Campylobacterales; family Campylobacteraceae; genus Campylobacter; species Campylobacter sp. BCW_6467. The sequence continues at coordinate 14,246 of NZ_MJXP01000051.1, forward strand.
AGCCATATATTCTTCTTTTTCCTCTTTGCTTAAACCTTTGAGATAGTCTTTATTGCTTTTAAAAAGAGATATTAACTCTCTTTTATCTTTAGAAGTCATAGGAAAATCTTTAATAAAATTTTCAATACTTTTTCCATTATTTTTAGAATCTGGGATATCATCGCAAATAACTTTTCTAGGATTTCCATTGACAACTTTATCAACACCAAAATTTTCTTTTGAAAAATATACCCCTCTGCTTAATTTTAAATCTGGGTAAAAATTTACATCAAATCGTTTTGCTAATTCATCTATACTGACTCCAAGTGATTTTAAGAGTTCGATTACTTCTTTAGAATAAAGTGCTTTTGGGGATTGAAAACTTTCACTTCCTCCGTAACTTAAAATGGTTCCTTCATCAAGTTGTATTTCATTGCGTCTAGCATGTCCTCCAAAATCATCATGATTGTCAAGAATTAAAATTTTTTTATTTTCCCCAAATTTTTGTTGATAAAAACAAGCTGCAGCTAGCCCACTGATTCCAGCTCCAACGATTACTAAATCATATTTTTCTTTAGGTTTTATACTGCTAAAACCAAATTTATCTCCATCTCTTAGCATGTGAGCGTATTTATAGCTTTTATTATTACTACCTCTTAATCCAAGTAGATTGGGAGGATAATATTCTTTTGTAAAGTCTTCAATTTTGCTATCTTTTCCATAGAGTAATTGTAAGGGTGTCATGCCGGCAACGACAGCTAAGGCCATGCCATTAAGAAAGTCTCTTCTTTGCATTTTTATTCCTCTTTCTAAATAATTTATAAAAATATTGTAGCTAAAGATCAATTATATTATTATTAAGCAATACCTTAATCTATATTTTGGATTTGAGGATTGCCAAAACAATCTTTAAGAGCCTCTTTAAGATCTTCTTGTGGGTCAAATTTTTTAGCCCCTTCTTTAAGCATATTAATAGAACTTTGAATATTGTTTTTATTTTCACTGTTTGGTAATTCTTGAGTTAAGGATTGAAGCTTATTTTCATCAATTGTTAGTGCTTTTTGCACATTAATTTTTGCATTTTCTCCAAATTTAGCTTTAAAAAGTTCTTGTATGAGTTTAAAACCTTTATTGAGCGTATCGCGATTTTTTCCTTGTGCGTTTGAGCTTATATTTAAAGTATTGCTTTCAAAACTAATAAATTTCGTGCTTTGTTTAAAGCATTCTGCAAGATCAAAATCCCTATCATAAATACTATCAAGCAAAATTTCATAAGCATTTTTTTCTATTTTTTTCTCAAGATTAGGCATGATAGGAGAAGGTGTGATCTTAGGTGTAGTATTTGTTATATTTTCTTGTTTGATTTCTTGGATTTGTGCGTCAATTTCTTTTAAATGGCTTGCTTCCATCATCATAAAAGCCATAACACAAAGCGTAAAGCCATCATCATCGCAAAGCATATTTTTAGCTTTTGATAAAATACGGAAAAATCTTTCATAAATTAAAGTAGAAAATTCTGTACTTTTTGCAAAAAAACTTTCTTTTAAATAAAAAAGCATTTCATCAATCACGCTTGAAGCTTCATAGTCTTGCAATTCTTCTAAATACGTAAAAACTTTTTCTTTGTCTTTTGTTAAAATAGCCTGATAAAAGGCTTTGATTTTTTGAGGATCTAAAAAGCCTAACATATCTGTAATTTTACTAATGCTGATTTCATTTTGACAAAAAATAATAGCTTGATCAAGTAAGGTTAAAGTATCTCTTAAAGATCCATTGCCACTTCTTGCTATGAATTTTAAAGCTTCTTCTTCAAATTTAACATTTTCTTTAAGTAAAATTTCTTTAAGATGATTTAAAATTTCACTTTGTGGAATTTGTTTAAAGCGAAAATGTTGTGTTCTAGAAAGCACAGTAGCTGGGAGTTTTAAAGGATCCGTGGTCGCAAGTATAAATTTAACATAACTTGGTGGTTCTTCTAAGGTTTTTAAAAGCGCATTTGCAGCTTGCGGGGTAAGCATATGCACTTCATCAATGATGAAAATTTTAAATCTTGCCATGGAAGGGGTGTATTTGGTTTGTTCAATTAAGGTTTGTATGTCTTCAAGTCCACGGTTGCTTGCAGCATCCATTTCTATAATGTCTATATGTTTGCCTTCAAGTGCTGCAAGACAGTGCTTGCAAGTGCCACATGGAGTATCACTTGGCCCTTGTTCGCAAACTAAAGCACGAGAAAAAATTCTAGCACTCGAAGTTTTTCCACTTCCTCTAAGTCCTGAAAAAAGATAAGCATGAGCTAAGCGATTATGATTTAGAGCGTATTTTAAACTTACGCTAACTGTCTTTTGTCCTATGAGTTCATCAAAGGTTTTTGGTCTGTATTTAATCGCTAAAGCTTGAAGCATTTTTTACTCGTTCATTATAGATAAAAGTTCTACATTATCTTTGGTTTTAAGCATTTTAGAATATAAAAATTTCAATGCCTCAACATCATCCATTTGAGAAATCGCCGAACGGATCGCCCAAATTTTTTGAAGATTTGCTACGCCTTGGAGTAATTCTTCTTTTCTTGTTCCTGATTTGATGATATTAATTGCAGGATAAATTCTTCTATCAGCGATATTTCTATCAAGAACTATTTCGCTATTTCCTGTGCCTTTAAATTCTTCAAAAATCACATCATCCATCCTTGAGCCTGTGTCAATTAAAGCCGTAGCAACTATGGTTAAAGAGCCTCCATTTTCTATATTTCTAGCTGCACCAAAGAAGCGTTTTGGTTTGTGCAAAGCATTAGCATCTACCCCACCGCTTAGGACTTTTCCACTGCTTGGAGTTGCGGTGTTATAAGCACGTGCAAGTCTTGTGATGCTATCAAGTAGGATAATAACATCTTTACCTGTTTCTACCATTCTTTTGGCTTTTTCTATCACGAGTTCAGCTACACGCACGTGATTATAGGCAGGCAAATCAAAAGTAGAACTAAAAACCTCCCCTTTTACACATCTTTGCATATCGGTAACTTCTTCAGGTCTTTCATCGACTAAAAGTACGATTAAATGCATTTCAGGATGGTTTTTTGCAATAGCAGTAGCAAGTTCTTTCATAAGCTCTGTTTTACCTGTGCGTGGTGGAGCAACGATGAGTCCGCGTTGTCCTTTTCCTATAGGGGTAAAAAGATCCAAAACACGACCTGTAAGCTTCATTGCATCGTATTCGAGTTTGATTTTTTCTGTTGGAAAAATAGGGGTTAAGTTATCAAATAAAGGTCTTTCTTTGGCTTCTTGTAAAGGCAGATAATTGATCGCTTCGATTTTTAAAAGAGCGTAGTATTTTTCCTGATCTTTAGGTTCTCTAACTTGTCCTGTAACGATATCGCCTACACGCAGAGCAAATTTTCTAATTTGTGAATTTGAAACATAAGCGTCATTAACACTATCGCTAAGATTGGAGTCCATGCCTCTTAAAAAGCCATAACCTTCAGAAGAAATTTCTAAAATTCCTGTAAAAAGTATGAAACCACCTTTTTTTGTTTGTGCTTTTAAAATTTCAAAAATAAGTTCTTGGCGGCGAAATTCTCTTGGGTTTTCGATTTCACATTCATTGGCGATTTTAACTAGATTTTCTAGATCTAATAATTTTAATTCTTCGATTTTATAACCTTCCACTGGAACGTGGGTTCTTTGATGTTGTTTTTTTTCTTTTTCCATAAGTCCTCGTAAGATTTAGCAGAATATTTTTTGTAAAATGTGATTTTAGTAAAAAAGTACACTTTTTGTCAAATTTGTTTATAATTATAAAAAATATTTTTTTAAAGAATGATTATGAAATGTGAACATTGTAGACTTGATTATAAACAAGCTCAAATGATAGAGTATAAGGGTAATTTTTTTTGTTGCAAGGGTTGTGAGAGCGTTTGGGAAATTTTGCATGAAAGTGGATTAGATGAGTTTTATGAAAAGCTTGGAAATCAAACTTTAAGTCCTGTAAATTTTCAAAATGAAATGAAAAATTATGATGAGTTTATTACTAAAACCAAAGAAGGATTTAGTGAAATTTATCTCATGATACACGGTATAGAATGTGCAGCTTGTGTGTGGCTTAATGAGAAAATTTTAACCAAGCAAGAAGGAATTTTAGAACTTGATATCAATCATTTAAGCCATAAAGCACGCATTGTTTTTGATGAACAAAGTATTTCTTTGGTGCAAATTTTAAGACTTATTGAAAGCATAGGTTATAAAGCGAGTGCTTATGATGCGAGCAAGGTTTCAAAAAAAGCGGATTTACTAAAAAGAGAATTTTATTCTAAGCTTGTTGTGGCTATAGCTTGCGTGATGAATATCATGTGGATAGCAGTGGCAAAATACGCAGGATTTTTTAGCGGTATGGATAAGGATACTAAGGATATTTTAAATTTTGCTGAATTTATCCTTTGCTCTCCTGTGCTTTTTTATACGGGATCTCATTTTTATAAAAGCGCTTTTAAAACTTTAAAAATGCATAGTTTAAATATGGATGTATTGGTGATTAGCGGAGCGAGTTTGGCTTATTTTTATTCTTTATGGGCTATGTTTTTTAGGGTAGGGGAGGTGTATTTTGACTCTGTGGCGATGATAGTTTGCTTTGTGTTTATAGGTAAATATCTTGAGATGTTTAGTAAAAAGCGCGCTTTAGATACTATAGATGGGCTTAATGATTTTTTGCAAAATGAAGTTTTAGTTTTTAATGGTAAAGAATTTGTTCCTAAAGAAGTCCAAAAGGTTTGTTTAGGAGATAGAGTTTTACTTAAAACTGGAGATAAAATTTTAATCGATGGGATCTGTAAAAGTGGCGAAATGAGCGTGGATACTTCTTCTTTAAATGGAGAAAATGCCCCAAAACTCATACAAAAAGAAGATGAAATTTTTTCAGCTTGTATAGTGCTTGATGGAAGTGTGGAGTATGAAGCAACAAAGCTTTACAAAGATTCAAAACTCAGTCAAATTATCCAGCTTTTAGAACTTGCAAGTTCTAAAAAAGCAAAACTTGAAAGTTTGGTCAATAGTCTTTCGGCTTATTTTTCTAGAACGGTTTTATTGATCGCTTTTGTTTGTTTTGCTTTTTGGTTTTTTTATAAGGAAGAGAGTTTTGAAATTTCTTTAGTCAATGCGATTGCAGTTTTGATTATCGCTTGTCCTTGTGCCTTGGCTTTAGCAACGCCCGTGAGCAATCTTGTGGCCTTAGGTAGGGCTTTAAAAAAGCATATTTTATTTAAAAGTTCTAGCGTGATAGAAGATTTAAGCAAATGTGATTGTGTGGTGTTTGATAAAACGGGTATTTTGACTAAAATAGAGCTTGAACTTAAAGAGGTTTTTTTAGATAAAGCGCTTGATTTAAACGAGCTTTATAATTTTGTAAAACTTTCCAAACATCCTATCTCTCAAAATATTGTGTTATATTTAAAGCAAAAAGGAGCTAAGGATTTAAATTTGGATTTTAAAAAGCATTCAAGCATTCAAGCTAAAGGTTTAAGTGCTGAGTTAAATGAAGAGTTGCTTTTAGGTGGAAGTTCTAAATTTTTGCAAGAAAAGGGTATTGTAACTAAAGAATTTGATAATACACATTTTATTTTTGCCAAGGAAGGTAAAATTTTAGCTTTTTTTGAGTTTGATAGTGTTTTAAGAGAAGGTGCAAAAGAGCTTATCACTTATCTTAAAAAAGAAAAAAAAGAATTAATGATACTAAGTGGTGATCATCAAAAAGCAGTGGAAAAAATAGCTAGAAAATTAGAAATTCAAAATTATCAAGCTTCTTGTTTGCCAGAAGATAAGATGAAAACTATAGAAAAATTAAGTAAAAATTACAAAGTTTTATTTGTAGGTGATGGGGTAAATGACGCACTAGCTTTAAAATATGCAAGTGTTTCGATGACTTTAAGAGAAGGAAGTGATCTAGCTATAGAAAGTAGTGATGTTTTACTTTTGAAAAATGACTTGCTTTCTTTAAAAAAAGCCATCAAATTATCTAAAAATACCTTTAAAATTATCAAGCAAAATCTTGCTTTTTCTTTGTTTTATAATGCTTGTACCATACCTTTGGCTTTTTTGGGTATGATAAATCCTTTATTTGCTGCTATTTCTATGTCTTTTAGTAGTATAATAGTCGTTTTAAATGCTTTAAGGATTAAAGAATGAATAGTATAATCATGATGATGATAGGGGTTTCTATCTTAGCGTTTTTTATCATTTTGGCAACTTTGCTTTGGGGGATTAAAAATAAGCAATTTGATGATGATTATAAATTTACTACTTTAAATGATGATGAGGATTCTTTGCGTGATGCTATAGAATTAGAAAGGCGTAAAAAAGAAGCTTTGGATAAAAAAAGGCTTTCTTAAAAAGGAAAGCCTTTTTTAGAAATTATTTTAAAGTTTCAATATGGGCTTCAATAGCTTTAAAATCTTCTTCAGTTAAACCTTTAAGGTTAAGTTTCATGATCGCACCTTGACCATAAGCATTTCTTTTGCCTTCTGAATATTCTTTCATGTATTGAAGTCTTTCAGCAGAAGAAAGAGTTTTTAAAGCTGGAACTTTGTTTAAGTAAACTTTGTCAGCATTTGCACCATGACATACTGCACATTTTTTAAAAAGTGTAGCACCATCTGCAGCAAAAGCAGAAACACCAAGACATGCCAAAGCAGAAACTACTAATAATTTTTTCATTTGTTTTCTCCTTAGTAAAAATTAGATTGCTAGGTATTATATATCTTTATTTTTATAAAAATCTTAAGAAATTAAAGATAATGTTTATTTTCTTTTTAAAAAAGCTATATTATAATGTTTTTTATGAAAACAAAAGCATTATTTTTAGATAGAGATGGTGTGATTAATATAGATAAAAAATATGTTTATAAAATAGAAGATTTTGAATTTTGTGATGGAATTTTTGAGCTTTGTAGATATTTTTTAGCTAGAAATTATTTGCTTTTTATAGCGACAAACCAATCAGGCATTGCAAGAGGATATTACAAGGAAAGTGATTTTTTTAAGCTTTGCGATTATATGCTTAAAGAATTTGCCAAACAAGATATAAAAATTGATAAAATTTATCATTGTCCACATTTAGAAGGTTGCGAGTGTCGCAAACCTAAAGCAGGAATGCTTTTAAAAGCAGAAGATGAGTTTGATTTGGATATGAAAAATTCTATCTTTATCGGAGATAACCTAAGCGATATGCAAGCAGGATTAAATGCTGATATTGGCACTTTGATTTTAGTAAATGAAGAAAAAAAAGAAGGCGATTTTTTTAGACAATTTAAAAATTTAAAAGAAATTTTGAGCTTTTTTAAAGAAAAGGACATTTAAATGAGAATAGCAATCACAGGTGGCGCAGGATTTATAGGTTCGCAACTGGCTTTAAATTTGCAAGAAAAACATGAAATTTTAATCATCGATAAAATGCGTAGTAGTGCGACTTTTGAAAATGGAAATTTGCAAAGTTTTGGGCATTTTAAAAATTTACTTGAATTTGATGGAGAGCTTTTTGCAGGTGATATTAATGATGAAAAAGTTTTAAAAAAGATTGAAGATTTTAAGCCAGAGATTATTTTTCATCAAGCAGCAATTTCAGACACTACGGTTTTTGATCAAACTAAGGTTTTACAAACCAATTTAAATACTTTTAAAGATTTTATAGAACTTAGCATAGATCTTAATGCAAAGCTTATTTATGCAAGTTCAGCTTCGGTTTATGGTGATGCAAAAAGTCCACAAACTGTAGGTAAAGATGAAGAACCAAAAAATCCTTATGCTTTTTCAAAATTGATGATGGATAAGCTAGCGAAAAAATACTACGATAAAGCCCATTTAGTAGGACTTAGATATTTTAATGTTTATGGAAAAGGCGAATTTTATAAAAACAAAACTGCTTCTATGGTTTTGCAGTTTGGCCATCAAATTTTAGCAGGAAAAAATCCACGCTTGTTTGAAGGAAGTGATAAAATTTATAGAGATTTTACCTATATCAAAGATGTTATTAGTGCCAATTTAATCGCTCTTGACTCAAAATGTGGAGTTTATAATGTGGGTAGTGGTAAAGCAAGGACTTTTCAAGATATAGTTGATATTTTGCAAAAAGAGTTAAAGACTGATTTGCCTTGTGAATATATCCCAAATCCTTATGTAAAATCTTATCAATTCCATACTGAAGCAAAGCTAGATCAAACTTGGGATTATCAGCCAAAATTCACTTTAGAAGAAGGGGTAAAAGATTATTTAGGTGAGATAAAAAGACTTTTTGAAAAGGAAGTAAATGCTTGAGTTTTTAAGTCAGCAAAAACCTAAAATTTTAATTATAGGGGATTTTATGGTGGATAATTACACTTGGTGTGATTGTTCGCGTATCAGCCCTGAAGCCCCTGTTTTAGTAGCTAAAACTCTTAAAGAAGATAAAAGATTAGGCGGGGCTGCGAATGTTTATGCAAATTTAAAAAGCTTGGGAGCTGATGTTTTTGCACTTGGTGTTGTGGGCGATGATGAGAGTGGGAAATTTTTACAAGAAAATTTAAAAGGAGAATTTTTGATCCAAAAAGGACGCAAAACCCCTTTTAAAAATCGCATTATGGCACACAATCAGCAGGTTTTAAGACTAGATGAAGAAGATATAAGTGAGATTTTGCTTGAAAATGAGCTTATTACTTTGTTTGATGAAAAGATCAAAGATTTTAAAGCTGTGGTTTTAAGTGACTATGCTAAGGGTATTTTAACGCCTAAGGTTTGTAAAGCTTTGATAGAAAAAGCAAATGTTTTAAATATCCCTGTTTTAGTTGATCCTAAAGGTAGTGATTTTAGTAAATATAGCGGCGCAACCCTACTCACGCCTAATAAAAAAGAAGCTTTAGAAGCTTTGAAATTTGAAAATTTAGAGGGTGAAAATTTAGAAAAAGGGATTAAAAAATTAAAAGAAGATTTTGCTTTGCGTTATTCTATCATCACTCTTTCAGAAGCAGGAATTGCACTTTTTGATGAGGGTTTAAAAATCGCACCTGCTAAAGCCTTAGAAGTTTATGATGTAACAGGGGCGGGCGATAGTGTGATTGCGGTTTTAGCTTTTTGTTTGGCAAATGGGATTGAAATTTTTAAAGCTTGCGAACTTGCCAATGAAGCTGCAGCTGTTGTGGTAAGTAAAATAGGTAGCGTGAGTGTGAGTTTTGATGAGATTAAGAGTTTTAATCGTGTGGATTTTGAGAAAAAAATTAAAAGCAAAGAAGAACTTTTAACACTTTTAAAACAAAATGATAAAAAGATCGTTTTTACAAATGGTTGTTTTGATATCGTGCATTTTGGACATATAAAATACCTTGAGAAAGCTAAAAGATTAGGCGATGTTTTGATTGTAGGTTTGAACTCAGATGCGAGTGTGAAAAGACTCAAAGGCGAGAATCGTCCTGTAAATTCAGAGTTTCAAAGAGCTTGTATGTTGGCAGCTTTTTATTTTGTGGATTTTGTAGTGATTTTTGATGAAGATATGCCTTTGGAGCTTATAAGCTTTTTAAAACCCGATATTTTGGTTAAAGGAGCTGATTATAAAGATAAGCTTGTTGTGGGTGCAGATATCGTTTCAAGAGTTGAATTAATCGACTTTGAAGAAGGATTTAGCACAAGTAAGATTATAGAAAAGATTAAGGATAAAAAATGATAAATTTAGTAGAAAAAGAATGGCAAGAACATCAAAAAATCGCTCAAGAAAGTGAAATTTTAAAAGGACAAATCGCTAAAATAGGTGAGCTTTTGTGTGAGTGTCTTAAAAAAAATGGTAAGATTTTGATTTGTGGAAATGGTGGAAGTGCAGCTGATGCCCAGCATTTTGCAGCTGAACTTAGTGGGCGTTATAAAAAAGAACGCAAGGCTTTAGCAGGTATAGCACTTACAACCGATACTTCGGCACTTAGTGCTATAGGAAATGACTATGGTTTTGAGTTTGTTTTTTCAAGACAAGTGGAAGCTTTAGGAAATGAAAATGATATTTTAATCGGCATTTCAACCAGTGGAAAAAGCCCTAATGTTTTAGAAGCTTTTAAAAAAGCAAAAGAACTTAATATGCTTTGTTTAGGGCTTAGCGGAAAAGGTGGTGGAACGATGAATAAGCTTTGCGATCATAATCTTGTTGTACCAAGCGATGATACGGCTAGAATTCAAGAAATGCACATTTTAATCATACACACACTTTGTCAGATTGTAGATGAGAGTTATAAA